>DASSDE010000289.1:0-5026 GCA_035697365.1 Kribbella sp.
GCGCTCATCACCTGCTCCCACTTGGGCCACTCGGTGTTGCCGACCTGGATGGCGACCGGACTGCCGAGCGTCAGCCCGTGCCGGAAGCCGCCGACGAACGTCACCTCGTCCCGCTCGAACTTCATCCGGGCGCCGCGGCCGTAGCCCAGCCGACGACGGGCCAGGGCGTCGGCCACGTCATCAGTCGTGACCTCGACCCCGGCGGGGAGACCTTCAAGTACGGCGACGAGCGCTTGTCCGTGCGACTCGCCGGCGGTAAGCCAGCGCAGCATGCCCCGATTCTTCCACGGCTGTCCCAGGTCCCAGACAGCGGTCTCAGACTGAGCGGCACCAGGGGTCAGTGGCAGGTATTGGTGTCCTGGGTGGAGCCGGTGCGGACGGTGAGTACGGCGTTGAAGGTCTTCACGATCGCGGACTTCTCGCAGCTGGTGCTGGCATCGGCCGCCTGACCACCGGCGATCGCGGCGCCGGTCAGCGCGGTCGTGGCGAGCGCCGCCGCGGCCAGGCGCCCGGCGGTACGACGGAATGCGGGGGTCATCGGATGCTCCTCGAACGATCGGCGTGTCTTCTACCAACGACCGTATGACCGGAACGCTCCGCGCGAACTGGCCCCAGATCCCGTCTTGGAGGTAGCGCTGGCACCACCATGGATAGGGTCCCTCGCATGAGGCATGAAGAGGAGACGTGGCGGGCGCGGGTGCGGGGGTGTCTGCTGGGCGGTGCGATCGGGGACGCGCTGGGCGGACCGGTGGAGTTCGACGACGGCCGGTCGATCGTCGCGAAGCATCCGGACCGGCTGCGCACGTTCGTCCCGGGTGGGGCCGGCTGGCCGGCGGGGACGGTCACCGACGACACCCAGATGACGCTGTTCACCCTCGAAGGGCTGATCCGCGCCAACGTCCGAACCGACCGCGGCCTCGGGTTCACCGTGGCTGTCGTCCATCATGCGTACGACCGCTGGCTGGACACGCAGACGCTGCCGCGGCCCAGCGGTGAGCGGGACGGCTGGCTGCAGGGCGAGCAATGGCTGTACGCGCGCCGCGCACCCGGCAACACCTGCCTGACCGCACTCACCGAAGCGCGCAACGGCGCGGCGAAGATCCCACAGTTCGGCGCACAGGCGATCAACAACTCCAAGGGCTCCGGCGGCGTCATGCGAGTGGCGCCGTTCGGGCTGTTGCCACAGCGGTTCCCTGCGGAGTGGGTCTTCGACTCAGCCGCGGAGGCCGCTGGGTACACGCACGGCCACCCGACCGGCAAGCTCGCGTCCGGCACGCTGGCCGTGATCGTCCATGAGCTCTGCGGCGGCGCCGACCTCGACGACGCGATCAGCCGCGCCACCGACGTTCTGGTCCAGCACAAGGGCCATGAGGAGACCAGTACGGCGCTCACCCTCGCCAGGCACCTGGCCGCGACCGCACCGGCCGGTCCCGTGACGGTCGAGCGCCTGGGCGGCGGCTGGATCGCCGAGGAGGCGCTCGCGATCGCCGTCTACGCCGCACTCGCCTACCCGGGCCCCGGCCAGTTCCTCGACGCCCTCGCGCTGGCCGTCACACACTCCGGCGACAGCGACTCGACCGGTGCGATCTGCGGCAACCTGCTCGGTGCCCTGCACGGTGAGACGGCTCTCCCCGCAGAGCTCGTCTTCACCGTCGAGGGCCGCTCGGTGATCCTCCAACTCGCCGACGACTTCGCTCTGGAATTCACCCAGGGCAAGCGCCTGCACGGGGACTACGGTCCACACACCGAGTGGACGAGGCGCTACCCCGGCTGGTGACTACTTGGCCGGCTCGATCGACAGCTTGTGATGGAACACGTTGCGCGGGTCCCACTTCGCCTTGAGCTGCTGCAGCCGGGGGTAGTTGCCCAGGTAGTACAGGTCGTGCCACGGCACGCCGGACTTGTTGTACGCCGGATCCGCGAGATCCACGTCCGGGTAGTTGATGTACGACCCGGCGTTGGTCGCGTTCGGTGCCGGTACGCCGCCGGTGTCGCGGTACACGTCGGCGTACACCTTGCGGGCCCAGGCGATGTGCTTCGCGTCGTCCGCCTCGGAGGTCCAGGACGCGCTCAGCACCATCTTCGCGACCACGTCCCGCTGCGCGGCGGCCGTGGCGTCCGACGGGACGGTGTTGACCTTCCCGCCGTACGGGACGAGCAGGACCGACGACTCCGGCCCGGTGTACGTCGTGTCGGTCAGCCCGCGGTACAGCGCGGCGATCTGCTCGTCGGTGTAGCCCTTCTTCAGGTACCCGGCCTTGTACTTGCCGCGCCCCGGCGTGGCGGTCTCGCCGATCGAGCGGTTCATCGTGGTGTGCAGGAACGGCCCGACCCCGGCGTCGATGGTCTGCGGTTTCGGGTCCACGCCGGCCACGATCGCGGCGTTGAATGCGTTCATCAGCTGCTCCGAGTTCGGCGCGGCGGCGTCGATCTGGGTGGAGAGCAGGTACTGCCCGGCCGAGGAATGGGTGAGGATGAACGGCGCGTAGAGCGTCGCGTACGGCGAGTCGGCGGTGTTGTGCTGCTCGAAGAAGCTGAACCAGTTCCGCACGGTCCGCGTGAAGGTTGCCTGGGTCGTGGTCTTCCAGTCGTACACCAGGATGCTCGACCGCAGCGCGGCCGGTGCCTTGGGCAACGAGTCCTCCGGTGTCCGGCCGGTCGATCCGTCGGTACGCATCAGGTATCGCGTGACGACACCGAAGTTGCCGCCGCCACCGCCGGTGTGCGCCCACCACAGGTCGCGGTGCGCGTTGTCGCGGGTCGCCACCAGGGAGCGGGCCCGGCCGTGCGCGTCGACGACCACGATCTCCACGCCGTACAGGTGGTCGACGACCGAGCCGTACCTGCGGGACAGTGGTCCGTACCCGCCGCCGCTGAAGTGACCGCCGACGCCGACGCCGAGACAACCACCGGCCGGCACGGTCAGGCCCCAGCCGAAGAACAGCTCCTTGTAGACGTTCTCGAGGATCGCGCCGGAGCCGATCGAGAAGGCCCGGTACCGCGGGTCCCAGGTGATCGCGGTGTTCGCCGACATGTCCAGCACGACCTCGATGTCGCTGCTGTCCACGAAGTCCTCGAAGCAGTGCCCGCCGCCGCGGACCGCGATCCGCTTGCCGCCGCGGACCGCGCCCTGCACGGCGTCGACGGCGTCATCGGTCGAGCGGATCACGCGCACGTAGTCAGGCGAACCGACGAAGCGCCGGTTCTGCCCGCGCTGCACGAGGTCCTGATAGCGCTGGTCGTTCGGGCCGATCTTCGGGCCACGGGTGCTCGCCGTGACCGGTGCGGCCGACGCCGTGCCGGGAACTGCGAGCGCGGCACCGGCGACTGCCGTACCGGCCAGGAGACCACGACGACTGACTGGCATAGAGATTCCCTCCCGAGAGTTCGAATACCTCGACCCTAGGAAGCGCGACCGTCCGTGCACATCAACCATCTGGTGGAGTCCACGGCTCAGCTATCCGGCGTACAACCTCTCCAGCGGCGCGCCCAGCAGGACGCCGCCGAGTGCCCCGACCAGCATGAAAGGCCCGAACGGGACCATCTGTTTGCGGGTCATCACCCGGCCGACGATCAGCGCGATCCCGACCACGGCGCCGAGGAAGAACCCGCCGTACAGACCGGAAACGAACTGTCCCCAGCCGAGCCAGCCCAGCGCCAGGCCGAGCAGCCCGGACAGCCGGACGTCGCCGAAGCCGACGCCGCGCGGGAACGCGAACCACAGCACGTAGAACACGCCAAACCCGATCGCGCCCGCGATCGCTGCCCGCCGCAACGAGCCCCACTCCCCCGTGGCCAGCGCCGCCACCACTAGCCCCACCGCGACCAGGGCGTACGTCGGCCAGATGATCACCGACGGCAGGAACCTCGTCCGTGCGTCGATGTAGCCGAGCACCGCACCCGCCACCGCGAGCACGAGCCACACGGGAAGTACTGCGTCCAGGCCGAGCAGCCGGCCGAGCAAGGCGCCTGCGATCGCCGCGAGACCACCACACCAGTAGGCGGCGCGCCGGCCGGCAAGCGAGACGTACAGCGTCTTGGTCTCGCCCTCGTCCAGCACCGGCTCGGGGATGTGGCGCAGCAGCCAGGGACCGAGGACGTACGCCACCGGGCCGCAGGCGACCGCACCGATCCCGGCAGCGAGCAACGCGTTCTCAGCCGGCACGATCGTGCAGCCTAGCTCTTCGCCGCCGCACGCCTGACGAGCACCCGGGCGAGCACCGCCGCACCGACGCCGAGCAGCAGCACGCCGCCGAAGAGCACTGCGATCGTGCTCCAGAAGCCGTCGTTGACGGTGACGTACGTGATCCGCTGGTACGCATCGTCGTTCGCGGCCGGTGTGAACGTGAAGTCGTTCGTGATCCGGCTCGGGTCGCGGTACGTCGCCGTGTACGCGGTCAGGAAGTCCGCGGGATGCGGCATCGCCTCGTCCTCGACCCGGCCCGCGAACAGCAGCTCCGGCTTCACACCGTCGTACGGCACGGTGGTCGCGTCGACGCGGTGCTCGGCAGCGACGTACACGGTGACGGTCTGAGCTGTGGTCGCGCCCTTGCTGAGCCGCATCGGGTAGACGATCCGCTCGGACGCGAACGTCAGCCGGAGCGGCGGGGTCGCGCCGTACAGGCTGTCGCCGGTCCGCTTCGGGGCGAGCTTGACCGCGACGATCTCCCACTTCTCTGTCAGGTACGGCGTCAGGTTCGCGGCGAGGGTCGCCGGGACGACGTAGCCGTTCGTACGCAGCCAGTCGGTGACGGCCGTACCGCTCGTGCCGCCGAGGCGTGTGACCGCGAACGGGCCGAGCACCATCTGCTGGCGGACGTCGACCCCGGACCCGGGCGCTCCCGCAGCAGCCCGGTCGCCGGCGCCGGCCATGATGCCGAGGTTGCGGAACGGCCAGTAGGTCTTCTTCACCACCCGCTTCGGCTTGGTGAGCTGGCCGAGCCGGTAGAACAGCATGGCGTCGCCGAGCTCGACCTTGGCCGCGGACGGCACCGGCATGATCCAGGCCGCCTTCTTCGACGAGCCG
>DASSDE010000290.1:0-2206 GCA_035697365.1 Kribbella sp.
CCGTCGACGCCCATCTCCTCGACCCAGTACCGCAGCGAGTCCATCACCAGCCGCCGGACCTGCGGGTGCGAGGTGTCGATCGAGTTGCCCGTGCCGGTCACGTCGTACATCGCCGCGCCATGACCATCACCGGGCGACAGCCGGTAGTACGCGCGGTTGTCGATGCCGCGGAAGCTCAGCGTCGGTCCGTCGAAGCCACCCTCGGCGGTGTGGTTGTAGACGACGTCCAGGATCACCTCGATGCCCGCGGCATGGAATGCGGCGACCATCTGTTTGAACTCGGTCACCTGCTCGCCCCGCGACCCGGAGGACGAGTACGGCGCGTGCGGGGCGAAGAAGCCGAGCGTGTTGTAGCCCCAGTAGTTCGGCAGGCCGCGCGCCGCGATCGCCGGCTCGGTGAGGAAGTGGTGGATCGGCAACAGCTCCACCGATGTGACGCCGAGATCGGTGAGGTACTTGATCACCGACGGATGCGCGAGGCCGGCGTACGTCCCGCGCTGGTGCTCGGGTACGTCGGGGTGCTGCTTGGTGAAGCCCTTGGTGTGCAGCTCGTAGATGACCGTTTCGCCCCAGTGCACCGGCGCGCTGATCGGCGGCGGCGGCGCCGAGTCCGCAACCACCACGCCGACCGGTACGTGCCCGGCCGAGTCGCCGTCGGAGGAGTCGTAGATCAGCGGGCTCGCATAGTCCAGCGAGCCGTCGACGGCCCGCGCGTACGGGTCCAGGACGAGCTTCGACGGATCGAAGCGCAGCCCGTGCGACGGGTCGAACGGCCCGTGCACGCGATACCCGTACCGCTGGCCGGCGCCGACACCCGGGACGAACCCGGTCCAGAACTCGCCGGTGTGGGTCAGATCCAGGTTCCGCTGGGCGCCGTCGTCGGCGATCAGCGCCAGCTCGACCCGCTCGGCCGCCGGGGCCCAGAGCGTGAACGTCGTCCCATCGGTCTGGACCACTGCCCCTGGGCGCAGGCCGGTCTCGACGGACAGGCCCGGAGCGCTCGGGGCAGCGGTCGCTTCTTTCACCGGGACATTCTGCACAGGTCGTTGTGAGTTCACGATAGTGAGGTGGTTGTGTTCGTGAGACGGTGGTTGCGAACGCCTCTGCGCAGTGATACGCAAGGACCGTTACTAATTTACCCACCCCAGGGGAACACATGTCGGAAGAGTTGGCCGGTCTGACCGTCGGTCTGATCGGCGCGGGCAACATCTCGCACATCCATGCCGAGTCCTGGAAGGCCGTCGGCGCCCGGGTCCTGGTGTACTCGCTCGAGGGCGCCGAGGAACTGGCCGAGCAGTACGGCCTGGAGGTCTCGCCGTCGCTCGACGCGGTGCTGGCCGAGGCAGAGTTCGTCGACATCGTCACGCCGTCGGCGACCCACAAGGAGATCACGCTGGCCGCGATCAAGGCCGGCAAGAACGTGATCTGCGAGAAGCCGCTGACGCTCACGGCGGCCGACTCGCACGAGGTGATCGATGCGGCCGAGGCGGCCGGCGTCCGGTTGTACCCCGCCCACGTGGTGCGGTTCTTCCCGGCGTACAAGGCGGCGTACGACGCGATCCAGGCGGGGCGGATCGGTGACGTCGCGGTCGCGCGCTTCTACCGCCAGGCGTCTTCGCCGGCTGGTGCGGGTTGGTACCGCGAAGTGGCCCGGTCCGGGGGCGTGATCATGGACCTGATGGTGCACGACCTCGACCAGGCGCGCTGGCTGTGCGGCGACGTCACCACGGTGTACGCCGTACAGAACCCGCCGACCGTGGACGGCATCAGCCCCGTCAATGTCGCGGCGCACGTGACGCTCACGCACGAAAGCGGCGCGATCAGCCACTGCCGCGCGACGTGGGGAGCGACCGGCACGACGTTCCAGACCGGCTTCCAGGTGGCGGGTTCGAAGGGCGTACTGAAGTTCAAGTCCGACGCCGACACCGGATACAAGGACGAGCTGCAGGACGCCGCCGGTGGTGACCTGCTGATCCCGTCGTCGCTGGGCGAGAGCCCGTACCTGACCCAGTTGCGTGAGCTCGCGATCGGTCTGCGCGGTGGGCCGGAGCCACGGGTGCTCGCACCCGACGGCGCAACCGCGGTCTATCTGGCCGAGGCGGCACGGGCGTCGATGGAGTCCGGTCAGCCGATCGACATGAAGACGTTCGTCTCGACGGGAGCAGTGGCATGAGCCTCAAAGTTGCGATCGCGTCGTTCGCACACG
>DASSDE010000291.1:0-5512 GCA_035697365.1 Kribbella sp.
TCAGCGTGCCCTCCGGGAGCCGCGCCATCAACGCCGCCTCGGCCGCCCGAACCTGCTCAACGGTGTGCGCACGACGCATGGTCAGCCCTCCAGGACGACTACGGCGGAAGCGATGCCGGCGTCGTGGCTCAACGAGAGGTGCAGACTCTGTACGCCGAGTTTGGCCGCCTGCGCCGCGACGGTACCGGTGATCTCCAGCCACGGCCGCCCGGTCTCGTCGGTCTGCACCTCGGCGTCGTGCCAGTGCATCCCCGCGGGCGCCCCGAGCGCCTTCGCCAACGCCTCCTTGGCCGCGAACCGTGCCGCCAGCGACGCCGGCGGCTTCACCGCCTCCACGGCGGTGAACACCCGATCCCGCAACCCCGGCGTACGCTCCAGCGTCCGCATGAACCGATCCACGTCGACCACATCAATACCCACGCCGACGATCATGCCCTCACCCTAACTGCCCCTCCGCAGCCGAACCGAGAGGCCCGGTGGAGCGGCGCAGCCGCATGTCGACCGACAGGTCCAGGCGGAGGGCGGGTGGGGTTTTGCCGCGGGAGAGGTCGAGTACGACGCGGGCGGCCAGCTCGGCCATCTGGTGCAGGGGCTGGTGGACAGTGGTGAGAGCCGGCGTGACCCACTGGGCGACCGGGAGGTCGTCGTACCCGACCACGGACAGGTCGCGCGGGATGTCCAGGCCGAGTTCGCGGGCGGCCTGGTAGACGCCGAGCGCCTGCATGTCGCTGCCCGCGAAGATCGCGGTGGGCGGATCGGGCAGGCGGAGCAGAGCGAGCGCTTCACGGTAGCCGCCGTCGACCTCGAAGTCGCCCCAGCGGATCAGCGCCGGATCAACCTCGACACCTGTCGACCGGAGGCCGTCGGTGTAGCCGTCCACGCGTTGCCGCGAGCACAGCGTGTCGATCGGGCCGCCGATCGCCCCGATCCGCTCGTGCCCGAGGGTGCGCAGGTGCGTGGTCGCCAGGCGGCCGCCGTTCCAGTTCGCGGAGCCGATGGACGGTACGTCGTCGCCGACGTCCCCGACCGGGTCCACCACCACGAACGGGATCCGCCGCGTCTCCAGCTGCGCCCGCTGGTCGGTGTCCAGGTCCGAGAACACCATGATCACGCCGAGCGGGCGCCGGTTGAGCACCGACTCGATCCACTCCTGCCGCGGGCGCAGCGTCCCGCCGCACTCGGACAGCACCAGCTCGACGCCCTCGGAGCGCGCGACCTCCTCGACGCCGCGGATCAGCTCCATCGCCCACTCGCCGCCGAGCTGGTTGAACACCAGGTCGATCATCGGGCCGGCCGCCGTACTCGCACTCCGCCGCCGGTACCCGTGCTCCTGGATCAGGCTCTCGATCCGCGCCCGGGTCGCCGCGGCCACGTCCGACCGGCCGTTCAGCACCTTGGACACGGTCGGCACCGAGACTCCCGCCTGCTCCGCAATTTTCGCAATCGTCGGCCGCTCTGCCACCAGACCTCCGCTCCGAAACTTTCGCGCCAGCCTAGCGTCCCGCGAGTGATCTAGCGCGAAACGCTCAGCGGTGAATGGTGCGGCCTTGGGCGTCCGGGACTCTGCTGAGGCGGTAGAAGTACGTATTCACCTGGTCGCGCCATTCGCGGGCGGTGGCCAGTTGCACGTCGAAGCGGGTGGTCACGTTCTCGCGGACGACGGGCTCGAAGCGCTCGGCGATCAGCCGCCAGCGCGCCACCATTGCCTCCACCTCGGCGTACCCCTGGAAGTGCGTGTCATAGATGTGTTGCAGCACCGTGGTCCCGCTCTGCAGCACGTGGTCGTACGGCACGTGGTGGAAGAACAGCAGCAACTCGTCCGGACACGTGTAGACGTCCTCGTACAGGCTCGCGAGCGGCTCCGGGTACTGGGCGGTGAACGCGGATCCCGTCTTCACAGTGCGATCAGCACCGACGCCGTACCGATCCGCGTAATGGTGCACGCCGCGCCCGGAGTACTCGTACCCGTTCACGCTCGGCCCGTAGTGCGTTTCGGGTGTGACCATGAAGCCGACACCGAGCGGTGCGGTGTACCGCTCGTACGTCCGCCACGAGCCCGCCATGATCGTGACCAGCTCGCTCCGCGTCCGGTCGTCCATGGCGAACGTCGCGGCGGCCCACTCGTGCAGCAGGCTGACCGGATCCGCCGCCGGGTCCCACGCGAGCCGGCCGAACGCGTACAAGTTGCTCTGCGCAAGCTTGTGCCCGGTCCAGTTCGGATCGGCGCCGACGTTGGACACGGCAACGATCGCACCGATGCGGTCGGCAACGGTCGCCCCGCCGGCGCCGGTGGTGTCGAACTGGAGGATCTCCCGCCACCAAGGTCCCAGGTAACAGAGGTCCTGCTGCTGGCCGGAGTACTCCTGCGTGACCTGCAACTCGACACCGAAAACGGTTTCCTGCAGTTCCCCGAGGAGCGGCGACATCGCCTCCCGGACCTGGAAGCCGAGCGGCCCGTGCTGGACCTGCAAGACAACGTTTTCCTCGAACCGTCCGTCCACCGGGACGAACTCGTCGTACGCCGCCCGCGCACGGTCCGTCCGGCGGTCCCGCCAGTCCTGGGCCTGCTGGGCCGCGGAACAGCGCCAGAAAACCGTTCCGCCGTACGGCGCCACCGCCCGCGCAAGCAGGTTCGCGCCCTCGAGGTCGCGGGCGTTCCGGACCACCAGGCCGCCGAGATCCGGCACCGCGTCGTACACCCGGGCCACCGCCGTGGACCACCAGCGCACCACCCGCTCATCGTGCGGATCGTCGATGAAGTCGATCGCCAGACTGACCGCGATCCCGTACTCACGGAATACACCGGCCAGCCGCGCGACGTCGGGCAGCTCCGCGTTCGCCAGCGCGACGGCGTTGATCCCGATCGAGGCGAGCAACCGTGCGTACGCCCGGACCCGCGTCAGGTCCTGGACCACCTCACCACCGGCGAAGAAGATCGACCCGCCCGAGTACCCACGGCGGACGTCGCCGGACAGCTCGTCCCAGTGGTCCAGCATCCGGATCGGTACGGCCGGCCGCTCGACGACGGTGAAGTCGGCGGTCATCCA
Source organism: Kribbella sp. (assembly GCA_035697365.1). Classification (GTDB taxonomy): domain Bacteria; phylum Actinomycetota; class Actinomycetes; order Propionibacteriales; family Kribbellaceae; genus Kribbella. The sequence continues at coordinate 3,048 of DASSDE010000291.1, forward strand.
CTCGAAGTACCGCAGCAGATAGAAGTAGCCGTACAGCAGTCCGTGGCCGCCCTCGGCAGCGATCACCAGATCGTTGCCCCGTCGCACCACCACGAATCCCTCGACGCCCAGGCCGTACTCGGGGAGCGCGGCCTCCACCTCCTGCCAAAGGGGCGTCTCACGGACCCGGCTGAGGGTGCACACCGCCACCTGGACCTCGGTCCGGAACCGGCGGGTCTGCCGCACCTCGGCCCGGATCGTCTGCGCCAGCACCCCCGAGGCATGCACGGTCACCTCGGGCAGCCGCTGGGTGGCGAGCCACGCTAGATCGCTCATCGCGGGAGATGCTTACATATCAGCCGGTCACGAAACCGTGACCGAAAGTTTCGAGACCGTACCGTAGCTGAGACACTGTGCGGTAGCTGAGACCAAGGCCACGCCCGCCCGATGTGGGTGCATCCCGTACCGGTGGGAAGAATGGGCCACATGCTGCAGCCGTCCCGGGAGGTGACTCCCTACACCGAGCTCGACCGGGCCACCTGGGCCCAGTTGGCCGAAACCACCGTCTCGCCGCTGACAGCCGACGAGGTCGAGCGGCTGCGTGGTCTGGGTGACGAGATCGACATGGACGAGGTCCGCGAGGTGTATCTGCCGCTGTCGCGGATCCTGTCGCTCTACGTGCGGCACGCCCGCGCGCTGCACGCGGACACCGAGAGTTTCCTCGGCCAGCCGGCCGCCACCCGGACCCCGTTCGTGATCGGTATCGGCGGATCCGTTGCCGTCGGCAAGTCCACGACCGCACGGCTGCTGCGCGAACTGCTGGCCCGCTGGCCCGAGCACCCGCGGGTCGCGCTCGTCACCACCGACGGGTTCCTCTGGCCGAACGCCGAGCTCGAACGCCGCAGCCTCATGCAGCGCAAGGGTTTCCCGGAGTCGTACGACCGCAAGTCCCTGCTGCGCTTCGTGGTCGAGGTGAAGTCCGGGATGGACACGGTCGAGGCCCCGGTGTACTCGCACCTGCACTACGACCGGATGAACGGCGTCCGGACCACCGTCGAGCAGCCCGACATCCTGCTGCTCGAGGGCCTGAACGTCCTGCAGCCGGCGCCTCGGCACGCGGACGGGAAGAGCGGCCTCGCGGTCAGCGACTTCTTCGACTTCTCGGTGTACGTGGACGCGGCGGCGGACGACATCCGCTCCTGGTACGTGGCCCGCTTCCTCAAGCTCTGGGAGACGGCGTTCCGCAACCCCGAGTCGTACTTCGTCCGCTATGGCGAGCTCAGCCGCGAGCAGGCGATCAAGAAGGCCGAGTCGCTCTGGGACGGCATCAACGGCCCGAACCTGCGCGAGAACATCCTCCCCACCCGCTCGCGCGCCACCCTCGTCCTGCGCAAGGGCGCCGACCACACCGTCCGCTGGGTCCGACTCCGCAAGCTCTGAGGAGTCAGCTGCGTTTGAGGGCCGGTACGACGGCCAGCGCGACGACCGCTGCGGTCAGGGCGAACGCTGTCGGGTAGCCGGTGCCCGCGACGATCCCGCCGAAGACCATCGCGCCGAGGCCCCAGCCGCCGTCGTACGCGAGGTTCCAGAGTGCGCTGACCTGACCGTAGCGGGCACGGTCGACGCGGTTGTACATGAGTGTCAGCGTGAGGTTCTGCGCGGCGCCGAAGCCGATGCCGAAGCAGGTCGAGCCGATCAGGATCGCGACCGTACTGGGCAGGAAGACGAGCGCTGCGGCACCGGTCGCGGCGAACATCAGCGAGGGCGCGAGGAGCTTCGCGGGACCGATCCGGTCGGCGTACCGGCCGGCCAGCCACCGGGCGAGCGGCGCCGCAATCGCCTGCAGGAGCAGGGCTGTCGCCACCATCGATTGTTTGTCCGAGGCAACAGCCAGCGGAACGAACGTCACACTGATGCCAGCGGCAACAGTTACGGCGGCGAACACCAGCGTCGGCATCAGCAGACCATTTCGCCGTACGCCGCCGAGCACCTGAACATGCTGCTCCTCGGCGCCGGCCTTGGCGGGCAGACCGGTCAGCGTGCCGAGACCGGCGAGCGAGGCGATCGCCGCGAGCACGAACAGTGCGTCGAATCCGATCAGGTGGGTGAGGTAGACACCGAGCGGGAGACCGATCACTGCCGGTACGCCGACCGCCACCCCGTACACGCCGAGCGCCTCGCCACGTCGGGTGGACGGTGCGAGATCCGCAACCAGTGCGACGGCGCCGACCACCAGGATCGCCAGGCCGGCGCCGCGGACGACGCAGACCGCGAGCACGATCGGGAGCTCGACGGTGGTGAGCAGTACCAGGGACGGCGCGCCGAGCAGCACCAGTCCGAGACCGAGGACGAGTTGGTAGCCCCAGCGGGCGAGCAGCCGCGGTACCAGCAGCTCGACGCCGACCGCGGAGAACATCATCGCGGCGGTCGACAGGCCGGCGCCGATCCCGCCCGCGCCGTTGGCCGCGAGGTAGAGCGGGATCACG
>DASSDE010000292.1:0-2813 GCA_035697365.1 Kribbella sp.
GGAGATCGTCCGCGCCGCGAAGAAGCGTGGGCTCGAGGTGACCGCCGAGGTCACCCCGCACCACCTGCTCCTGACCGAGGACCTGCTCACCTCCTACAACCCGGTCTACAAGGTGAACCCGCCGCTGCGGACCAAGGCGGACGTCGAGGCGGTCCGCGAGGGTCTGGCCGACGGCACCATCGACATCGTCGCCACCGACCACGCGCCGCACCCGGTGGAGGACAAGGACTGCGAGTGGAGCGCGGCCGCGTTCGGCATGACCGGGCTGGAGACCGCGCTGAGCGTCGTCCAGCACGCGATGGTCGACACCAACCTGATGACCTGGTCCGACGTCGCCGACCGGATGAGCTACCGCCCGGCCGCGATCGGCCAGTCCGCCGAGCACGGCCGCCCGCTCGAGGCGGGCGCGCCCGCGAACATCGTGCTGTACGACCCGCGCGTCGAGCAGACCGTCGTACCGGAGACTTCTGTGTCGCTGTCGCGGAACACCCCGTTCGAGGGGATGACTCTGCCGGGCAAGGTGGTCGCGACGTTCCTGCGCGGCCGGCCGACCGTCCTGGACGGTGAGCTCGTCCAGTGAGGGCCTTCCTCGGCATTCTCGGCACGCTGCTGATCCTGGCGGCGGGCTACTTCGGCATGTACCGGGGCTGGCGGAACCGCCAGTCCCGGCAGGCCGCCCTGGCGCCGTTGCCCTCGGCACCAGACAACGACACGCGCGGTGTCGAGGGCGTGTACGTCGCGACGACCAGTGCCGGCGACTGGATGGACCGGATCGCCGTGCACGAACTGGGCGTCCGCAGCATCGCGGACCTGGCCGTCAGTGCGGACGGCCTGATCTTCCACCGGCAGGGCGCGGCGGATGTCTTCATCCCCGTGGACCACCTGACCGGGGTCCGGACCGACCGTGGCATCGCCGGCAAGGTGACCGCGGAGAAGTCCGGCCTCGTGGTGGTCACCTGGACCCATGACGGCCGCGACCTGGACACCGGCTTCCGCCCGCGTCGCAAGGCCGACACCGCCGCCCTGACCGCATCCATCTCGACCTTGATCGGAGCAGTATGAGCCAGCCCGCCCAGACAGCGGCATTGCTCGTCCTCGAGGACGGCCGGGCGTTCGCCGGTACGTCGTACGGGGCGACCGGTGAGACGTTCGGCGAGGCGGTCTTCAGCACCGGCATGACCGGGTACCAGGAGACGCTGACCGACCCGTCGTACCACCGCCAGATCGTCACCCAGACCGCACCGCACATCGGCAACACCGGGATCAACGACGAGGACGACGAGTCGCAGAAGATCTGGGTCGCCGGGTACGTCGTACGCGACCCGGCCCGCGTCCCCTCGAACTGGCGCGCCACCCGGTCGCTCGACGACCAGCTGAAGGCGCAGAACGTCGTCGGCATCGCCGGGATCGACACCCGCGCGCTGACCCGGCACCTGCGCGAGCGCGGCGCGATGCGCGCCGGGATCTCCACCGAGATCCTGGATCCGGCCGAGCTGCTGACCAAGGTCCTCGAGCAGCCGCCGATGGTCGGCGCCGACCTCGCCACCGAGGTCACCACGAACGCGACGTACGTCGTCCCGGCACTCGGCGAGAAGCGGTTCACGGTGGTCGCGCTCGACCTCGGGATCAAGTCGATGACGCCGAAGCGGATGTCCGAGCGTGGCATCGAGGTGCACGTGATGCCGGCCACCGCGACGCTGGAGCAGGTCCTGGCGGTGCGCCCGGACGGGATCTTCATGAGCAACGGCCCGGGCGACCCGGAGACCACCGAGCACCCGACCACGCTGCTCAAGCAGCTGCTCGAGCAGAACAAGCCGTACTTCGGGATCTGCTTCGGCAACCAGGTGTTCGGGCGCGCGCTCGGACTCGGGACGTTCAAGCTGAAGTACGGGCACCGCGGCATCAACCAGCCCGTGCTCGACCGGGCCACGGGGAAGGTCGAGATCACCGCGCAGAACCACGGCTTCGCGGTGGACGCCCCGCTGGACGGTCCGGTCGAGACGCCGTACGGGACGGCTGAGGTCAGCCATGTCTCGCTCAACGACAACGTGGTCGAAGGGCTCAAGCTCACCGGCAAGGACGGTCGCGTGCTCGCGTTCTCGGTGCAGTACCACCCGGAGGCGGCGGCGGGTCCGCACGACTCGGCGTACCTGTTCGATCGCTTCGTAGAACTGATGGAGGGGCGGGCCTGATGCCACGTCGTACAGACATCGACTCGGTCCTGGTGATCGGGTCCGGCCCGATCGTGATCGGCCAGGCCTGCGAGTTCGACTACTCCGGGACCCAGGCCTGCCGGGTGCTGCGCGAGGAGGGCTTCCGGGTCGTCCTGGTGAACTCCAACCCGGCCACGATCATGACCGACCCGGAGTTCGCCGACGCCACGTACGTCGAGCCGATCACTCCGGAGTACGTCGAGAAGGTGATCGAGAAGGAGCGCCCGAACGCGCTGCTCGCGACCCTCGGCGGCCAGACCGCGCTGAACGCGGCGATCGCACTGCACGACAACGGCGTCCTGGAGAAGTACGGCGTCGAGCTGATCGGGGCGTCGGTCGACGCGATCCAGCGCGGCGAGAACCGGCAGTCGTTCAAGCACATCGTGGAGAAGCTCGGCGCGGAGGTCGCGCGCTCGGTGATCTGCCACACGATCGACGACGTGATGGGCGCCGCGGACCAGCTCGGGTACCCGCTGGTCGTGCGGCCGTCGTTCACGATGGGCGGCGTCGGCAGCGGCATGGCCTACGACGAGGCGGACCTGCGCCGGATCGCCGGCGCCGGCCTGCAGGCCTCGCCGACCACCGAGGTGCTGATCGAGG
>DASSDE010000293.1:0-8368 GCA_035697365.1 Kribbella sp.
CTCGTCGACCAGTACAACCTGCTGCTGTTCCCGGTCCTGCTCGGCGCAGGCAAGCGGCTGTTCAGCGACACCGACCGGGACAAGCTCAACCTCAAGTTGACGTCGAGCGAATCCTTCCCGAACGGCATCCAGAGGCTGACCTACGACGTGCAGCATTGAGCCCCTGTATTACCGTTCCCCGCATGAGTGTTGTGGGGGTTCGCGATGCCGGTTGATGTCGGCGCGCTCGCACTGGAGCGGCTCGGATACGCGACGTTACGGCCCGGCCAGGAGGAGGCCGTCCGCGCGGTGGTCGACGGCCGGGACACGCTGGCCGTGCTCGCCACCGGGACCGGCAAGACGGCGATCTACCAGCTGGCCGGGTTGGCGCTCGGCGGTGTGACGGTCGTCGTCAGTCCGCTGGTGGCGTTGCAACGCGATCAGCTGCGGGCCCTGTGCGCGAACCTGGCCGGGGTCGAGGTGACGGAGATCAACTCCACCGACCACGCCGGCCGGCGCGCGGCACAGGACATGCTGATGAACAACCGGCCGGGTTTCGTGCTGCTGTCGCCCGAGCAGCTCACGCATCCCGACGTGCTCGAACTGCTCGCGGCGTCGCGGCCTCGGCTGCTGGCCGTGGACGAGGCGCACCTGGTCAGTGAATGGGGTGAGGATTTCCGCCCCGACTATCTGCGGCTCGGCGCCGCGATCCGCGCGATGGGCCGGCCGCCGGTCCTGGCGCTCACCGCGACCGCCGCTCCCCCGGTCCGCAAGCAGATCGTGCACCGGCTCGAGCTCGACGATCCGGAGGTGGTGGTCGGCGGCTTCGACCGGCCGAATCTCAACCTCGCGGTGTTCGCGTTCGCGGACGACGACACGAAGTACCGCAGGCTGCTCAGCCACGTCCGGTCGTCGCGCGGACCGGGCATCGTGTACGTCGGTACGCACCGGCACGCCGAGGATCTCGCCTCCGAGCTGCACTCGGCGGGGGTGGCCGCGTCGGCGTACCACGCCGGACTCCCGGTCAAGGAGCGTCGTGCGGTCCAGGACTCGTTCCTCGCCGGCGACTGCCGGGTCGTGGTCGCGACCATCGCGTTCGGGATGGGCATCGACAAGCCGGACGTCCGCTGGGTCACCCATGCCGAGGCGCCGTCGTCGATCGACTCCTACTACCAGGAGATCGGCCGCGCCGGACGCGACGGCGAACCGGCCGACATCGAGCTCTTCTTCCGGCACGCGGACCTCGGCCTGAACAAGTTCTTCGCCTCCGGCGGCGTCACGGACGCCGACCTCCGCACGGTCGCCGCGGCCATCGCCAAGGACAGTCCGCAGACCGTCGCCGTACTGGCGAAGGCAGCTGGGCTGAGTGCCGCCCGCGTCGAGCGGGCGCTCGGACGGCTGACGGACGCCCGAGTGGTTGCCGCCAGCCACCAGTTCCGGCTGACCACCGGCGTCGACGAGGCGGTTGCGGCCGCGTCGGCCGTCGAGCACGACCGGCGCCAGGTCGCGAAGTCACGGGTCGAGATGATGGCGGCGTACTCGGAGTACGGCGGCTGCCGGCGCGAGTGGCTGCTCAGCTACTTCGGCGAACGCTACGAAGGCCCCTGCGGGAACTGTGACAACGACCTGGCCGGCCGGACGGCGGCGCCGGCCGAGGACGAGCCGTTCCCGGTCGGCAGCCGGGTCAGCCATCGTAAGTTCGGTCCGGGCCTGGTCGAGCACTACAACGGCACCGCGATGACAGTCCTGTTCGACCGCGTCGGCTACAAGGAGCTCCGGACTGCCTTCATGATCCACAACCACCTCCTGCAACCAGAGGATCAGGGCGCTACCGGCTGAAGGAGAGCAACGTGATGCTGTGTGGTGGGAAGTCGTAGGTCGCTTCGGTCAGGTCCTGGGCGCCGAGGTCGCGGACGGCTACGGTGTCCGGGGCGCTCAGGCTGTTCGAGGCGAGTACGTCGTCCGCACTCAAACGCTTGACGCTGCACCGGGAGGGTAGGGCGTCGCTGCGACCGTCCAGCGTCAGCGCCGTGCGGATGGTGGCATCGCGGTGGCGGTTGATCACTGCGATCCGAATCTCCTGCCCGTCGGCGGTCTGGGTCGCGGACACGTCCAGGTCCGGGACCGTCGCCGGTTGCGAGCGGAACTCACCGTGCGAGTCCCGCTCGTCACCCTGGCGTACGGCGGTCAGCCGGCCCGATGAGCAGACGTCGGCCGCGAGCGCGATCGGGCCGAGGTGGTTCTGGTACAGGTCCCAGACGTGGTACGTCGCTGCACGCACCGAACCGTTGGGGCGGGCAACGATCACACCGTTCGCGTTCAGCAGGTTGACGGTGTTCGCCATCGTCACCGGGACCTCACGGGCGCCGGCGCGGTGCAGGGCGTGGAAGACGCCTGCGTAGAACAGTGCGTCGGCGAGCGTCCGCGGGCTCCACCGGTTGACCCGGTGCGCGGGATGCGTCGGCAGCCCGTCCAGGTCGCGGACGACCGTTCCGCCGTCGTCGGACGGCTGTGGATCCGGCCAGCTCGCCGGCTCCACGTGCCGGATGTTCCACTCGTCGAGCGCCAGGCCGAGCGGGCGCGCCACACCGGCCCGCGCGGCGAGTCCGGCGACAAGGTCCGAGTACTGGACGATCTGCTGCTCGAAGTAGAGCGACTGGGCAACGATCGCCTCGTACTCCCCGGCGCCGTCGATCAGCTGCGTGGTCGCGCCGTACAGGTGGAACGACAGGTAGTCGATCTGGTTGCCCACGGCCCGCAGGACGGCGTCGGTCCAGCCGTCGCGATCGTCGGTCTTGCCGACGGCGACGAACTTCAGCGACGGGTCGACCGCACGCATGAACCGGGCGTGCTCGGCCGCATCCGCGGCGTACGCGGCGGCGGGGCGATGGCCCATCTGCCAGTCGCCGTACACCTCGTTGCCGAGCCCCCAGTACTTCACGCCGTACGGCTCACGTCCACGACGACGGGTGTACTCGGTGTCGCCGGCGTAGTTCGTGTACTCGACCCAGCGGACCGCCTCGTCGACGTCGCGGCAACTGTGCGCGAGGTACGGCTCGGTGCCGACCTCGGCGCACCAGGCGAGGAACTCGTCGGTCCCGAAGTGGTTGGTCTCCTCCGAGCCCCAGGCCGGCTCGAGCCGCCGCGGGCGGTCGGCGCGCGGACCGATGCCGTCCTCCCAGTGGTACGCCGACGTGAAGTTGCCACCGGGCCAGCGGACAACCGGGAGGCCGAGCTGCCGGCAGAGCTCGAGGACGTCGGTCCGCAGACCGTTGCGGGCATCGGGACCGGCGTGCGCCAGCGGTGATCCCTCGTCGAAGACCCCGCCGTCGATGTTGCCGAAGAACGCGGACTCCAGGAAGTGCCCGTAGATCATCGGGTCGATGGTGTGCCGGCGATCGGTGCGGACGTCGATGGTGGCGGCAGAAGTCACGATCCCCGACTCTTTCGCCGCGCCACCGACTTTGTCAACACTGTGGGGATATTGCCAACCCGCCGTTAAATCGATGGCACCGCCGCGCCCGGACCGCTACGGTTCTCAGCGAACGTGACGTTGACCCAGGAGGTGGTGCCCGATGAACGCAATTCGACGGGTGCTCCCTCTTTCCGTCACGGTTGGGCGACCGGACTAGGTGTCGCCAGGAGCGCCGACGGCTCTCCTGAGAGGCATCATCATGAACACTCTGCGCTCCACCACCACGAACGGTCTGCTCGAGCGTGAGTTCACGCTCGGCGACGATCTCCACGGCGTGCTCTGGTCGCCGTCCGAGGACCCGGCTCCGCTGGTACTGCTCGGGCACGGCGGCGGACGGGACGCCAAGGCCGCACCGATGGCCGGCCGGGCCAAGCGTCTCGTCGACGCCGGCTTCCATGCGGTCTGCATCGACGCACCCGCACACGGCAACCGACCGCGGACGGCCTACGACCTGCAGCAGGAAGCGGCGATGAAGGAGGCGATGGCCACCGGCGTACCGGTCGGGCCGATCGTCGTCCCGTACAACCGGCACCTGGCAAACCTCGCCGTTCCGGAATGGCAGGCGACCCTCGACTTCCTCGAAGGGCTGCCCGGGATCGAGGGCCCGATCGGGTACTTCGGGCTGAACATGGGCACCGCGATCGGCGTACCGCTGGCGGCCCGAGAGCCGCGGATCAGCGCCGCGGTCTTCGGGATCTTCTGGTACGACGAGCAGCTCGCGACCCACGCCCGGGAGATCAAGATCCCGGTCGAGTACCTGCTGCAGTGGGACGACCAGCACATCCCGCGCGAGTCGGGGCTGGCGCTGTTCGACGCGTTCGCGTCCACCGAGAAGACCTTGCACGCCAACTCCGGGGCGCACAAGGAGGTCCCGCGCTTCGAGGTGGACAGTATGGTCCGGTTCTTCCAGCGGCACCTGGTCTAGGCAGTACTGAACCGCTGCTCGACGGTGTCGAGGAAGCCCTGGACCTGGCGGTACGTCTCGGAGCTGTACGCCCCGACGCTGCGTTCCGTCGCCAGGGCTTCCCGCATCGCATCGAGGTAGCGGCGCTGGACGACCGACATCTGTTCGCGGGTGTCCGGCTTGGTCTCCCGGAGCTGCTGGCTCCCGGAGACCAGGCGGGGCACGATCCGGTCCTTCAGTGTGCGCACCACCTCCGGGTCCAGCGGCTCGCCGTCCACGGTCTGCTCGTCGAGCGGACCGACGGAGTCGATCGCGGCCTCCCCGATCTGCCGCATCAGCTCCTGGACGGCATCGCGCTTGTCCTCCGCGGTCTCCGGGCGGAACCGCATCCTGGCGATCACCGCGGGCAGCGAGATGCCGAACATGACCAGGGTGATCAGCGCGACGATGAACGCCGCCAGTACGACGGTCGCGCGGTGCGGCGTACCGGCCGGAATCGTCTGCGCCGCGGCGACCGTGACGACGCCGCGCATCCCGGCCCAGGCCAGCACCAGCAGGCCGCGAGCGGTGATCGGCTCCCGCTCCTCGAAGTCGGCGTCCGCCCGCCCGCGAGCCAGCCGTTTGCGGGCCCAGGCGACCCGGTTCTCCTCGCGCTGGGTCGACGGCTCCAGCGACTCCAGACGCTCCTCGAACTGGTCGAGCTGAGCGTGTGCCTGCTCGTGCCGGTTGTTCGGTCCGAAATGGCTCTGCAGCGCCGGCCAGGCAAGTCCCAGGAACCGCAGCGCGATCAGCAGCCCGACCACCAGCAGTACCAGCACCGTGATCTCGCCGAGCGTGGTCTCCGCGCGGGCGTCGTTCACGAGCTCGGGGAGCTCGTAGCCCATCGCCAGGAAGACACCGCTCTCCAGGATGAAGCTGATCGTCGTCCAGGTCGTCGACTGCGTCTGCCGGTCGCGAGCGCTGAACCGGCGGTTCCCGAGCGCACCGGTGAGCAGTCCCGCGATCACGACGGCGAGGACGCCGGATGCGCCGGCTTCCTCGGCCGGGAAGTACGCGAGGAACGGGACGGCGAACGAGATCGTCGTGTTCAGCACCGGGTCGTCCAGCCGCTGACGCAGGACGACGGTCAGGTAGCCGATGAGGCCGCCGATCAGGATCGCGCCGACGACCGCCCAGGCGAAGTCGAGGATCGTGTGACCGAGCTTGAAGTGGGTGGTGACGGCGAGCGCGGCCACCGCGGTCCGCAGCACGACCAGCGCCGACGCGTCGTTGACCAGACTCTCGCCTTCGAGCACGGTCATCAGGCGTGGCGGCAACCCGACCCGGTGCCCGATCGCGGTCGCCGCGACCGCGTCCGTCGGGCTGACGACCGCGCCGAGCGCGACAGCCAGGGCGAACGAGATGCTCGGGAACGCCGCATGCACCAGCGCACCGATCACCAGCGCCGACACGATCACCATCACGACCGACAACCACGCGATCAGCCCGAAGTTCCGCCGTACGTCGAGCACCGGCAACTTGACCGCGGACGTGTAGAGCAGCGGCGGCAGGATGCCCGCGAGGATGATCTCGGGCTCGATGTGGATGGCCGGCGTACTCGGCAGGTAGCTGGCGCCGATCCCGAGCGCGACCAGCAGCAGCGGGGCGGCGACACCGGTCCGCCGCGCGAACACCGAGGCGGCGATCATGATCGCAAGCCCCGCACCGGCAATCGGAACGATCTGATGGTCCACGCGACAGCACTCTAGGCGCGGACACCGGTGGGCCAGTGGAACTGACCAGGGAAACCCCCTGGTGTCACCGGGCGGCGCGGGCGGCAGATTTGGGACTTATCGGAACACTGTTGATCATGGAGGAAGTCATGAGCACCGACCTGAAGTTCGAAGCCGTAGTCATCCCGGTGGCCGACGCCGACCGGTCCAAGGAGTTCTACAGCGGGCTCGGCTGGCGGCTGGACGCGGACTTCGCGTTCGACAACGGCTTCCGGGTCGTCCAGTTCACCCCGCCGGGCTCCCCCGCGTCGGTCCAGTTCGGCAGCAACATCACCTCGGCCGACCCGGGCACCGCGCAGGGTCTGTACCTGGTCGTCGACGACATCGAGGCCGCGCGTTCCGAGCTGCTCGCGGCCGGCGCCAAGATCGGCGAGGTCTTCCACCCGGCCGCGCCGGGCGCTCAGTTCAACCCGGCCGACGCCGACGGACGGATCGTGGGCCCGGCCGACGAGCGGTCGAGCTACGGCTCGTTCGCCACGTTCAGCGACCCGGACGGCAACACGTGGCTGCTGCAGGAGGTCACCGAGCGGCTCCCCGGGCGGGTCAGCGAGGCGACGTACCCCTCGGTCGACGACCTCGAGGGCGCTCTGCGGCGGGCGGCCAGTGCCCACGGGGAGCACGAGGCCCGTACCGGCCAGGCCGACGAGAACTGGCCGGCCTGGTACGCCGCCTACATGCTGGCCGAGCGCACCGGATCGGAACTGCCCCAGTAGCGGACGTAGAGAACGCCGGCGCGGCTGAGCACGCGCATTTGTCCAATTTGTCGATGGTGCCGCCTACCGTTCGAGACATGAACCGGATGGATCGGCTGTACGCGCTCGCGGAGGAACTGCGCGCCGCAGGACCGCGCGGGCGGACGGCGCGGCAGCTGGCGGCTCGTTTCGAGGTCAGCGTACGGACCATCGAGCGCGACCTCAGCGCGCTGGGGCAGGCCGGCGTACCGCTCGCGACCAAACAGGGCCGCACCGGCGGGTACTCGGTGGATCGCGCGATGAGCCTCCCGCCGCTGAACTTCACGCCGCGGGAGGCGATGGCCGTCGCGGTCGCGCTCAGCCGCAGCGACGGCGTGCTGTTCGCGCGTGACGCCCGGACCGCGCTGCAAAAGATCGTCGCCGCGATGCCGCAGCGCGACCTGGACGAGGCGCGGACGGCCGCCGCGAAGGTGCGGCTGCTCGTGCACCCGATCGCGGATCCGGACGGCGAGGTCGCCGAGCAGATCTGGCGCGCGGTCCGCGACAACCAGGTGCTGCGGATCGCGTACACCAACGCCGAGGGCATCGAGACCCTCCGCGAGATCGAGCCGCAGCACGTGGTCGTCGGGCCGCGCGGGTCGTACCTGACCGCCTGGTGTCATCTCCGCGCGGAGGACCGGGTGTTCCGGATGGACCGGATCAGCAAGGCCGAGCGGACGGCGACCGTACCGTCGCGCCCGCCGGCCAGCGGCGACCTGCACGTGGACGGCCACGAGACCAAGCTGCCCGAGGCCGCTTTGCGTCCGGAGGATCTTTTCCCAACACCGACATAGGGCTGTCGCGAACCGCTGAGACAGTGGATCTCGTTGCTGAACACCACCCTTTCCGAAGGAGAGATCCATGAGTACTCCGGCCCCCAACACCCTGGCCTGGTTCGAGGTCGCGACCGACGACCTGGCCGCCGCAGAGAAGTTCTACGGCGGCCTGTTCGACTGGTCGTTCGAGTCGTCCGGGAGCGTGACGTCCGGCGGCCTCGACTACCGCAACATCAGCGCGTCCGGCGCATCGCAGCCGATGGGCGGCCTGTTCGCCACCAACGGCGAACTGCCGAACCACGCCGTCTTCTACATCCTGGTAGCCGACCTGGAAGCCACCTGCGCCACCGCGCAGAAGCTAGGCGGCAAACTCCTCAACAAACGCCTCAGCACCACCCCCGGAACGCCCGACTTCGCCTACCTCGAGGACCCCACGGGCAACAAGTTCGCCATCTTCACCCCTCGTTAGACCGGCTGGTCAGACGGCGAGGCGGCCGCCGTCGATGGGGAGGGTGGCGCCGTGGATCAGGGAGGCGGCGTCGGAGGCCAGGAAGACGATGCCGGCGGCGATCTCGTCGGGGGTTCCGACCCGGCGCAGTGGGGTGGTGTTGGCCAGGTTGTCGAGGTTCTCCCCCATCACTGCGGGTCCCTCGGTACGGGTCGGGCCGGGGCTGACGGCGTTCACCCGGACGCCGGCGGCACCGAACTCCGCGGCCCAGGACCTGGTCAGC
>DASSDE010000294.1:0-2948 GCA_035697365.1 Kribbella sp.
ATCGGCCGGCAGTTCGCCGAGGGGTTCATCACCGGTGACGCGATCACCGCGGCCAGTATCTATCTGACGATCGTGGCCGAGACCGCCTTCACCAACACGCTGTTCGTCGCGATGCCGGCCGAGGCGGCCGCGAACGGCGACTACCTGCTGCCGACGGTGTTCCACTCGGTCCAGTCCGACGAGTCCCGGCACATCAGCAACGGGTACGCAACGCTGCTGATGGCGCTGGCCGACGAGGACAACCACCAGCTGCTCGCCCGCGACCTGCGGTACGCCTGGTGGAACAACCACCGCGTCGTCGACGCCGCGATCGGCACCTTCATCGAGTACGGCACCAAGGACCGCCGCAAGGACCGCGAGTCGTACGCCGAGATGTGGCGGCGCTGGATCTACGACGACTACTACCGCAGCTACCTGGTGCCGCTGGAGAAGTACGGACTGGAGATCCCGCACGACCTGATCGAGGAGTCCTGGAACCAGATCTGGAACAAGGGCTACGTGCACGAGGTGGCGCAGTTCTTCGCCACCGGCTGGCTGGCCAACTACTGGCGGATCGACCCGATGACCGACAAGGACTTCGAGTGGTTCGAGTACAAGTACCCGGGCTGGTACGACAAGTACGGTGCATGGTGGGAGAACTACAACCGGCTCTCGACGCCGAACGGGCACAAGCCGATCGTGTTCGAGGACGTCGACTACGAGTACCCGCACCGCTGCTGGACGTGCATGGTGCCGTGCCTGGTCCGTGAGGACATGGTGATGGCGAAGGTCGACGGCCAGTGGCGGACGTACTGCCACGAGATGTGCAGGTGGACCGACGAGACCGCGTTCCGGCCGACGTACCAGGGCCGGCAGACGCCGAACATGGGCAAGCTGATCGGCCACCGCGAGTGGGAGACGCTCTACCACGGCTGGAACTGGGCCGACGTGGTCTCCGACATGGGGTTCGTCCGCGACGACGGCAAGACGATGGTCGCGCAGCCGCACCTGGACCTGAACCCGGACAAGATGTGGACGCTCGACCACCTGCGCAAGTGCCCGCCGCTGGCGAGCCCGAACGTGCTGCTGAACGAGATGTCCGACGACGAGCGGACGGCGTTCGCCGCGCGCTACGTGAAGGGTGGTCCGGCCGGCCGTCCGGGTGTGGCCTGATGAAACATGTCGTGAGGTTCGAACCGGTCGGCATCGAGATCGAGGTCGACGAGGACCAGACGATCCTGCGGGCCGCGGCCGAGCAGGGCGTGATGCTCATGCACGGCTGCAAGGAAGGACAGTGCGCGTCCTGCAAGTCGTTCGTCCTCGACGGTGAGGACATCGACCTGGACCGGTACTCGACCTTCGCGCTGCCGGAGTACGAACTGGACGAGGGCTACACGCTGCTGTGCCGCGCGCACGCCTTCGAGGACCTCACGATCGAACTGCTCAACTACGACGAGGAGATGATCCGCTCCGGGCTCCCGATCCAGGAACGGACCGCCGAGGTCGTGGCGATCACCCCGGTGACCCACGACCTGCGGCACCTGGTGCTGAAGCTCGACGACGCCGGGGAGCTGAAGTTCTTCCCCGGGCAGTACGTCGACATCGCCGTACCGGACTCCGAACAGACCAGGTCGTTCTCGATGGCCAACACCTCCAGCCGCGAGAGCGGTCAGCTCGAGTTCGTCATCAAGGTCTATCCGGGCGGGGTGTTCTCGGAGTTCCTGGACCAGCGGTTGCAGGTCGGCGACGCGCTGGAGCTGACCGGGCCGTTCGGGGTGTTCACCCTCCGGGACAACCTGGACGCCCGGTTGGTGTTCCTCGGCGGCGGCGCCGGGCTGGCGCCGATCCTCGCATTGCTGCGGTCGATGGCCGAGCGCGGGATCGACCGGCCGACGACCTTCTACTACGGCGCCCGGACGCAGCGCGACCTGTGCTTCGAGGACGAACTGCGGGAGCTGGAGGAGCGGCTGCCGCGGTTCCGGTACGTGCCCGCGCTGTCGGATGCGGAGTGGGACGGCGAGAGCGGTCTGATCACCGATGTGGTGAAGCGGCTCGAGCCGGACCTGGCCGGAGCCGATGCCTACGTGTGCGGGCCGCCACCGATGGTCGAGGCCGCGATCCCGCTGCTGGAGCGGCTCGGCGTGGCGACCAAGCACATCTACTACGACAAGTTCACGACGACCGGCGACGCCGGTGACTCGAAGGTGCTGGAGGCACGATGACTACCACCCAGGACTCTCCCAAGACCGAACGCAGTGTGCCGAGGCCGGTCTTCACCGACGCCGAGGCCGGCGCCCGCGAGTTCCCGGACTCGACGCTGCGGCACTACAACTACTACCAGCCGCAGAAGCGCAAGCAGAGCCACTACGAGGACGTCACAGTCGACGTCCAGCCGGATCCGCGGCACTACCTCAGCCAGGGCTGGCTGTACGGCTTCTCCGACGGCCGCGGCGGCTACCCGATGGACTGGACCGTGCTGAAGGCGTGGGGATCCGACAAGCCCTCTCCGGACCGTGGACCGGGCACCGGCGGTCTGTTCGTCAAGGAGTGGCCGGCCACCGGCTGGCACGAGTTCCGCGACCCGAACGAGGAGTGGGAGCTCACCCTCTACCGCTACAACTCGAACGTCGTCCGCCAGGTCACCCAGAACGTCGAGGCCGCCAAGCAGTCCAAGGCCT
Source organism: Kribbella sp. (assembly GCA_035697365.1). Lineage (GTDB taxonomy): Bacteria > Actinomycetota > Actinomycetes > Propionibacteriales > Kribbellaceae > Kribbella. The sequence continues at coordinate 2,658 of DASSDE010000294.1, forward strand.
TCGAGCAGTGGAACGCGAACTGGGTGAAGTTCGTCGAGCAGCACATCGGCGCCTGGATGCACGTCGACCTCGGCCTCGGCCTGTACCTGTACGCGAACGCGAACCGGCGTGCGCCGACCAACATGCACAACAACGCGATCTCGGTGAACAGCATGCACCGGATCCGCGCCGCGCAGGACCTCGCGCTCTACAACCTCACCCTGTCCGAGGAGATCGAGGGATTCGACGGCAGCGCGCACCTGCAGACCTGGAACAACGACCCGGCCTGGCAGGGCGTCCGTGACGTCGCCG
>DASSDE010000295.1:0-2113 GCA_035697365.1 Kribbella sp.
CCAGATCCACCACAGCGCCGAGCCGGGGCAGTACGCGGACACCGAGCAAGACTCCTTCGCGTACGGCCACGAAGACACCCGGCAAGTCGACGTACACACCGAAACCGCGGCACACCGCGACCCCCACACCGACGAAGACCAGGACGACCAAGCCGCCGAAGCCGGGCGGTGGATCGGGAACGGTCGAGCAGCAGGTGCTCACGCTGACCAACCAGCAGCGGGCGAAGTCCGGCTGCGGCCCGCTGACGTTCAACAAATCGCTGACCAGGGCGGCCGAGGCGCACGCCGCCGACATGGTCGCCGAGCACTTCTTCGCGCACGACAGCCTGGACGGCCGCAGCCCGTTCGACCGGATGAAGGCGGCCGGGTTCCGCGGCGGCGCGATGGCCGAGAACATCGCCGTCGGCTACACCTCCGCGTCAGCGGTCGTGACCGGCTGGATGAACAGTGCCGGGCATCGTGCGAACATCCTCAACTGCGACTACACGATGATCGGCATCGGGTACGACGGCGGCCAGGTCAAACCGGAGTGGGGCAACGGCAGTTGGGTGCAGGACTTCGGCGGCTGATCGCCGCGAGGTCCAGGCGCCGCGACGACGCTCAGTCAATCGTTTTCTTCAGGAATCGTTAAGAGGCCTCTCGTCTCTGTAACGATGACCTCGCACGTCGGTTAAGGTCGCTGTTCGGTGACCAGGGGGGACCTGGCTGGACCACGGGGAACGACGCGCAGTTTCGGCAACACGAAGAAACGAAGAGGATTCGCCCACCCCATGACGGATTCGCCCACCCCCCGGCGGCACCGCGGCAGCAGACGCGCTCGCAGGCGGAGCCGTGGACTGGTCGCCCCGGTTGTCAGTGCGCTCTCGGTGCTGGTCGCGATCGGCCCTGTCGTCTGGCTGATGTCGCACGACACGAGCCAGGCCGACGGCGCCGCCAAGGTGCTCAACGTCTCCGAGGACACCCGTGTCGACAACGGTTCGGCCGTTGAGGGTACGACGGCCGGAACGCCGCTGATCACTATCACCAAGACGCTGCCGAACGGCACGACGACGACAGCTGTGGTCGGCACACCGGCCCTCGGCGCGGCGCCGACGCCCAACTCGACCTCGGGTACGCCGGTCACCTCCGGTACGCCGAGCGACTCGCCCAGCAGTGTGTCGGCGACGCCGACCGGGCCGACTGTGCCAACTGGGCCGACTGCGGGCGTGACGACCGTGACCGTACGTCCGACCTCGCCCCGCACCACCCGCGGTACGACCGGCCGGCCGAAGCCGAGCACTCCGACCGGCAGGCCGTCGCCCACCAAGACCCGTACGTCCGACCCGACGCCGACCGACACGTCGGAGCCGCCGACCGGTGGTGGCGGGACGAACACGCAGGAGCGGCAGGTCCTCGAGTACACGAACCAGATCCGTCAGCAGCAGGGCTGCGGCCCGCTCCGGCTGGACAGTGCACTCGTCGAGGCGGCCGGTGCGCACGCGTCGGACATGGTCCGCCGGCACTACCTGGATCACACGAGCCCCGACGGGCGGGATCCGGGCGACCGGATGAAGGCCGCCGGGTACCGCGGGTCGAGCTGGGGCGAGAACATCGCGGCCGGCTACGACAGCGCGCAGCAGGTGGTCGCCGCCTGGATGCAGAGCGACGGGCACCGCAAGAACATCCTGAACTGCCGATTCACCACGATCGGCATCGGGTACGACTCCGGCCGGGTCAAATCCGACTACGGGCCGGGCAGCTGGGTCCAGGACTTCGGCCGAAGCTGAGGGCCGGCGCCATGGTGGATGTCGTCCTGGATGTCTTGGTGAATGTCATTGTGCCGAAGGCACCGAGTGTGGCTGGAACGTTGTCCCAGAGCCACAATGTCCGACCGGTTGCCGGTCGGTCGCTGCGGGTAGATCCGTCCTTGTCATGTTGCCGGACGTTCCTGGGGGGCTCCGGTGAGGCGGCTTGTGAGGGCCACCTCGACGATGAGGAACGTCGTGGGGGCGCGACTTTGAAGGGAACAACGAAATAATGTCCGAGTCCGGCAACGGCCGGTACAAACCCCGGAGGAAGGCGACCCGAGCGGCCTCCCGCTCGTCGCGTTCCGGCAACCGGTCCACTCCGCCCG
>DASSDE010000296.1:0-2869 GCA_035697365.1 Kribbella sp.
GGAACCCCCAAGGGAAGGGTGGCGGCTACGCCGGTGGCGTGGCGGCCGTCTAGGCGTTCTGGCTCGACACCGAAGGACCGGGCCAGTGTGGTGAGGACGGAGAACGCCGTGTCCAGCGTGGCCGGGTGTGCGGCGGCGAGCCGGAGTACGACGTCGTGGCGGGTGGAGGTCGAGGTGACGGTGACGGCGATGGTCTGCGCGGCGCCGGTGCCGGTTCCGAGCAGCGTGCCGATCAACGCCCGAGTAGTTGCTGCAGGCAAGGATGCTGACCCGGTCAGCCGGACGCACAGCTGCCGTACCGGACCGCAGGACCAGGAGGTCCAGCGTTCGTGGATCTGGCCGCGGCCGGCATTCGCGTGCGCCAGTGCGCCGAGCGACGCGAGCAGGTCCGACTCGTCGAGCGGCAGGCTCTCGATCTGCTCCCGGTCGAACCGCCGGACCAGTCGGCGGACCGTGTTCGCCAGCACCTGCCGCAGCTGCTCGTCGGTCGCGATCTCCGGGGTCCGTTCGGCCGCGATCGCGATCCACGCCCGCGGCGGCTGGTTCTGCTTCACCCCGGTGTGCAGGATGAGCTGTACGCCGATGCCGACCGGCTGCTCGTCCGTCGCCTCGGCGAACGACCCCAACTGCGGCAGCAGCCGATGGTGCGTCTCCGGCCCGAGCCGCAGCGCGACGCTTGCTCCCGCGGGCCGGCTGAGGACCCCGTACGGCTGCTCGCGGACGATCACCCGATCGGTCGAGGTCCGCCCCTGGGACGTACTGACCAGCCGGAGCGCGAGGTCCGCGCCGAGGTCGTGCCGACGACGGCGGACCAGGAACAGCAGCAGCACACCGACCCAGCCGTACAACCACAACCCGCGCACGCGGACCGCGGTGAGCAGGATCAGCGAAACGGCCGCGGCCGAGGTCAGAATCAGGCCGGTCCGCGACCCGGTGGTCGAAGCGCCGACCGCGACGACGGCGAGCTGCCAACAGACGATCTGCCCGACGCGGATCGCCTTGTCCGGGCGGTCGACGGCGTCCGCGGCCGGTGTGGGAGCTGACGGTTCGGCCTTCGGGTGCAACTTCTGCTCGGACGGTGCGGCTGCTCCCACCGAGGCGATCAGCGTGCGCGCCGGCGGTTGCTGCACCCGGGGCTGAACCAGCGCAGTCCCGACTGCGGTTGCCTGCGGGATGGTCGCCGTGGAACCGCCGTACTCAGACCCACTCTCCGCCCGAGGCGCCGAGTCGAAGGCGGCCGATCTCATGCGACCAGCTCCGCTTTCGGACCGGCGGCAACCAGCAGCTGGTTGGCGTGATCGCGAACGATCGGGAGCATCTCGAACCGCCCCGGTGCCGGTTCGGCGACCAGGTTGAGGTCCATCAGCTGGTCGATCATCAGCTCGGCCTCGGACTGGCTGACGCCGGCAACGCGGGCCGCCTGGCGGAGGTCGAAGCGTGGGCTCATCCCGATCAGCCGGTACAGCCGCTGGACGGGGCCGGGGAGCGCGTCGTACGCGGTGTCGAAGCGGGCCAGTACTTGGGCCAGCGCCTGGCAGCGTGCCGTCTGGTCCTCGAGGCGTGCCGCCATCCGAGTGACGGTCCACGGCTGCCGGTTGCGCAGCCGCTCGACCAGATGCCGGAGTGCTCCTGGATGACCGCCGCAGGAGGACAGGATCTGCTCGATGTCGGTGAACCGCGCGGCGTCGTCCGGCGCGAGTACGTCGAGTGTCAGCGCGGCCGTCCGGTCGAGGTCGGAGAGCCGGCGGCGGCTGATCACGAGCACCAACGCGCTCGGGTCGTTCGGCAGCAGGTGCCGGACCTGGTCGGCGTGCTCGACGTTGTCCAGGATCAGCAGGCCGGACGCGAACGACGCAGGCACGGACGCCGACCGGTTCAGGTCGACGTACTGCTGGGTCTCGAAGCCGGAGGCGGCGGCGACCTCGAGCGCGAACGCGGTCTTCCCGATGCCGGGGATGCCGTCGATCGTGACCACGCCGGTCGCGCCGCGCAGCGCCCGCAGCTCCGGCCCGCGACCGACGAACCCGCGCACCCGCGGTGGCAGGTTCGAGCTCACCGGCGGCACCGGCGTCGCCAGGACCGCGGGCGACTCCTCACTGAGGATCTGCTGGTGCAGCGCGGTCAGTTCGGCACCCGGCTCGATGCCGAGGTCGCGGACCAGCGCGGTCCGCGCCCGCTGGTATGCCGCCAGCGCGTCGTGACGGCGTCCCACCTGCCGGTACGCGGTCATCAGCCGGGCCCAGGCCAGCTCACGCAGCGGCTCCTCCTCGGTGAGCGCCCGCAGTACGGCTATCGCCTCGGCCGGCCGCTCCAGCAGCAGTTGGGCATCCGCGAGGTCCTCGCGTAGCGCCCGGTGCAGCTCGGTGAGCCGGTCGACCGCGGACGTCGCGTCGGTGGTCAGGCCGTCGTACGGTGCACCACGCCAGAGGCCCAGCGCCTCCTGGACAACCCGTACCGCGTGGGCAGCGTCCTTGTCGGTGAGCAGATCCCGCGCCTCGTCGCACAGGGCGGCGGCGACGTCCGCGTCCAGCTCACCGGGCAAAACATGCACCCGGTACGCACCCGGGCGGCTCTCGATCCGCTCCTCGGGCAGCGAGCGGCGCAGCTGCCAGACGTACGTCTTGAGGTTGTTCTGGGCGGACGCCGGCACGTCCCGGCCCGCCCAGACCGCGTCGACGAGTTGCTCGGTGCTGACCCAGGCGTTGCGGTGCAGCAGAAGCAGCGTCAGCACGGTCGCGGGCTTGCCGCCGCAGAGATCCAGCGGGTGCCCGTTCGGGCCGTCGACCTCGAGCGGGCCGAGGACCCGGAAGCTCAACCGGTCCGGTGAGTGCGCTGCGTGACCGTTCATGACACATACGATCCGGGGAGA
>DASSDE010000297.1:0-4192 GCA_035697365.1 Kribbella sp.
GACGAGACCGCGACCACCGTGTTGCCGGAGACGATCGCGGGCGCGATCACACTCGTCAGCCCGAGCAGCGACGAATCCTGCGGGGCGAGCACCGCCACCACGCCGGTTGCCTCGGGCAACGAGAAGTCGAAGTACGGACCGGCGACCGGGTTCGAGGAGCCGACCACCTGGGCGAGCTTGTCGGCCCACCCCGCGTACCAGACCCAGCGGTCGATCGACGCGTCCACCACGGCACGGGCCTTCGAGATCGACAGCCCTTCACCGGCCGCGACCTCGGCGCTGAACTGCTGGTGCCGGCCCTCCATCACCTCGGCGATCCGGTACAGCACCTGGCCGCGGTTGTACGCCGTCCGCCCGTGCCAGCCCTTGAACGCCTTCCGGGCCGCGACGACCGCGTCCCGGGCGTCCTTGCGGGAGGCCTGCGACGCGTTCGCGAGAAACTTGCCCTTGGCATTGTTCACCACGTACGAGCGGCCGGATTCGCTGCGGGGGAAGGCGCCGCCGATGTAGAGCTTGTAGGTCTTGCGCACTTCCAGCCTCGGAGTTTCCTTAGTGGGCAAGGTAGGCCTCCAGACCGTGGCGGCCGCCCTCGCGGCCGTAACCCGACTCCTTGTAGCCGCCGAACGGCGAGGTCGGGTCGAAGCGGTTGAACGTGTTCGCCCAGACCACGCCGGCGCGCAGCTGGTTCGCCATCCAGAGGATCCGGGAACCCTTCTCGGTCCAGATCCCCGCGGACAGCCCGAACGGTGTGTTGTTCGCCTTCTCGACGGCCTCGGCCGGGGTCCGGAAGGTCAGCACCGACAGCACCGGGCCGAAGATCTCCTCGCGGGCGATCCGGTGCGCCTGGGAGACGCCGGTGAAGACGGTCGGCGGGAACCAGTAGCCCTGCTGCGGCAGCTCGCACTCCGGCGACCAGCGCTCGGCGCCCTCGTCCTCGCCGATCTGGGACAGCTCGCGGATCTTCGCCAGCTGGGCGGCGGAGTTGATCGCGCCGACGTCGGTGTTCTTGTCCAGCGGGTCGCCGACGCGCAGTGTCTCCATCCGGCGCTTCAGCCGGCCGAGGACCTCGTCGTACACACTCTCCTGGACGAGCAGCCGCGAACCCGCGCAGCAGACGTGGCCCTGGTTGAAGAAGATGCCGTTGACGATGCCCTCGACGGTCTGGTCGAGCGCCGCGTCCTCGAAGACGATGTTCGCGGCTTTGCCCCCGAGCTCCAGGGTCACCGCTTTCTCGGTTCCCGCGACCGACTTCGCGATCGCCCGGCCGACGGCGGTCGAGCCGGTGAACGCGACCTTGTCGACATCGGGGTGCTCGACCAGCGCCTGGCCGGTCCGGCCCGCGCCGGTGACGATGTTCACCACGCCCGGCGGGAGATCCGCCTGCTGGCAGATCTCCGCGAACGCCAGCGCGGTCAGCGGCGTGGTCTCGGCCGGCTTCAGGATGACGGTGTTGCCGGCCGCGAGTGCCGGGGCGATCTTCCAGGCCAGCATCAGCATCGGGAAGTTCCACGGGATCACCTGGCCCGCGACACCCCACGGCTGCGGGTCGTCGCCGACGCCGGCGTACTCGAGCTTGTCGGCCCAGCCCGCGTAGTAGAAGAAGTGCGCCGCCACCAACGGGATGTCGACGTCGCGGGACTCGCGGATCGGCTTGCCGTTGTCCAGCGACTCCAGCACCGCGAGCTCCCGCGCGCGTTCCTGGATCAGCCGCGCGATCCGGAACAGGTACTTCGCCCGGTCCTTGCCGCTCATCGGGCCCCAGACCTTGTCGAAGGCCTTGCGGGCGGCCCGAACGGCCTTGTCGACGTCGGCCGGCCCGGCCTCGCTGACCTCGGCCAGAACCTCTTCCGAGGCAGGCGAAACGGTCTTGAACGGCTTCCCGTCCGTCGCGTCGACGAACTGCCCGTTGACGAACAGCCCGTACGAGGACCTGATGTCGACGATCGCCCGGGACTCGGGGGCGGGTGCGTACTCGAATCTGCTCATGCCTGTCAGTCCAACGTGAAGTAGTCGGGGCCCGGGTAGTGCCCGGTGGCCAGCTTGGTGCGTTGCATCAGCAGGTCGTTCAGCAGGCTGGAGGCGCCGAAGCGGAACAGCTCCGGGTCCAGCCAGTCCGGTCCGGCGGTCTCGTTGACCGTGACCAGGTACTTGATCGCGTCCTTCGCGGTCCGGATCCCGCCGGCCGGCTTGACGCCGATGTGCAGCCCGGTGGCCTCGTGGTAGTCGCGGACCGCCTCCAGCATCACCAGCGTGACCGGCAGGGTGGCCGCGGGGGACACCTTGCCGGTGGAGGTCTTGATGAAGTCCGCGCCGGCCAGCATCGCCAGCCAGGACGCCCGCCGGACGTTGTCGTACGTGGCCAGCTCGCCGGTCTCCAGGATCACCTTCAGGTGCGCGTCGCCGGCCGCCTCGCGGATCGCGGCGATCTCGTCGAAGACCATCGCGTACCGCCCGGAGAGGAAGGCGCCGCGGTCGATCACCATGTCGACCTCGTCGGCGCCGGCCGCAACCGCGTCCTTGGTGTCCTGGATCTTGATCGCCAGGCTGGAACGCCCGCTGGGGAAGGCGGTCGCGACACTGGCGACGTTGATCCCGGAGCCCTGCAGCTCGCGCTTCGCGGTGGCGACCAGGTCCGGGTACACGCAGACCGCGGCGACCTGCGGCGCGCTCGGGTCGGCAGGGTCGGGCCGCTTCGCCTTCGCACACAGGGCCCGCACCTTGCCGGGCGTGTCCTGGCCCTCCAGCGTGGTCAGGTCGATCATCCGGATCGCCAGGTCCAGCGCGTACGCCTTGGCGGTGGTCTTGATGGACCGCGTGCTCAGCGTGGCGGCACGGGCCTCCGCGCCGACCTGGTCCACGCCCGGCAGGCCGAGCAGGAACCGGCGCAGGCGGTCCTCCGAGGACGTCACGTCGGCCAAGGTGTCCACGCCACTGTCCAGGCCGCTGTCGAGTGTGGTCACCAAGGCAGTCTAGTGCCGATTCTGAGAGCCGGTTACGTTGTGCAGGTGAAGTCGAAATCGCCGGAGAGCGAGCAGTACCTGTCCGCGTCGAACCGGATCACCGGGAGCATCGTCTTGGTGATCGGGGCTCTCGGCCTGCTCGACGTGATCCTGGAGTGGCGGACCGCCACCGGGGTGCTGGTCGGCAGCATCATCGCGATCTTCATGGTGCTGGCCTACGTCGGCCTGATGCGCCCGTCGGTCACGCTCAGCCCCGAGAACCTGCTGCTGCGCAACCACCTCCGCGATCACCAGATCCCGTGGTCGAAGGTGACCGGCGCCGACGTCGCCGACATCCTCCGCATCCACACCGACACGAACCGTTTCCGCGCCCCCGGCGTCGTACTGGTCATGCGCGATCTCCGCAAGCAACGGGTCGGCGGGCGCAAGCTCCGCGCCGACAGTTCGATCTCGAAGGCCGACATCGTGGTGAGCCGGATCGAGAGCCACATGGAGCAGTTCTCCGCCACGTCGGAGGGCGAGGTGGTCACCGCCTGGGCACGCCCGGAGCTGATCGTGCTCGGTGTGCTGGCGATCATTGCCGTGGTCTCCGCAATCCTCCGCTGACCGGTGCTCGCTCGACGTACGTTCGTCCGCACCGGCACCGCGGCAGCTGTCGCCGGCGTGGCCGCGGTCGCAGCTCTCGAGACCGGCGTCGTCCCCGGCCGCGGGCGGGTCCACGACGTCCTGGGCCTGACCGGCCCCGACGGCGTCGTTCCCGACGCTCCCGCAGGTCCCGTGGTGTCCGGGACGTTCGACTCGGTCGGCCGGCGGACGAAGGTCGGCTACAGCGTCATCTACCCGGACGGCTACGACACCAAGGCCGCGCTGCCAGTCGTTCTCGTCCTGCACGGTCGCGGCGGCGACCACACGTCTGCGGTCAACGACCTTGGGATCGACCGCTTCCTGACCGCCACGGTCCGGGCCGGCACGCCGCCGTACGCGCTGGCCACCGTCGACGGTGGAACCGACAGCTACTGGCACCGACGGGCCGACGGCAACGATCCCGGCTTCATGCTCGGCGAAGAATTCCTGCCGCTGCTGGCCGCGCGCGGGCTGAACACCAGCAAGCACGCGATCCTCGGCTGGTCGATGGGCGGGTACGGCGCATTGCTCCAGATCGCGCTGCACAACTCGCAGCGGCAGGCGCCGGCGGTGGCTGTCGGCGCGCTCAGCCCGGCGTTGTGGCACCG
>DASSDE010000298.1:0-12944 GCA_035697365.1 Kribbella sp.
GACGCCGAGCTCGCGTTCGACAACGCGACCTGCATCGGCTGCGGTGCGTGCGTCGCGGCCTGCCCCAACGGGTCGGCGATGCTGTTCACGTCCGCGAAGGTCGCACACCTGAACGTGTTGCCGCAGGGGCAGCCCGAGCGCGAGCAGCGGGTCCTCGGTCTGGTCGCCGCGATGGACGAGGAAGGATTCGGCGGCTGCACGAACACCGGCGAATGCGTGCAGTCGTGCCCGAAGGGGATCCCGTTCGCCAGCATCGCCAGACTGAATCGCGAGTTCCTCCGCGCATCCCGCTGACCGCGTCAGGACGCGGCCGCGTGCAAGAGCCGGCGGACAGCAGGGCGGCCGTCCTCCTCGAGGCGGATGACGAGATGCGAGTCCCAGCGGTCATCGGTACGGGGATAGTCGGAGCGCCAGTGACATCCGCGGCTGTCTTCGCGGGTGATCGCTGCCGCGACGACCGCTCGTGCCACCGTCGCCAGCGCACCGTCGCCCACGGTGTCGAGCTCGTCCGCGGCGGTTTGCAGTCCGGCACCGTCGCGGCGGATGCCCGCGTACTCACTCAGGATCGCGCGGATCCGCTCCGGCTCGCGGTCCTCGCCGACGATCAATGAAGTCGACTGCCCGTACGAGGCCGCCGGGAGGTCGAGCGTCAGTGCAGCGGCAACACGCCGTCCGAAGACGAGTCCCTCGAGGAGGCTGTTGGAGGCCAACCGGTTGGCTCCGTGCACACCGGTGGCTGCCGCTTCGCCGATCGCGTACAGGCCCGGCACATCGGTTGCACAGTTGCGGTCGGTCCGGATGCCGCCGCACAGGAAGTGTTCGGCCGGAGTGACCGGGATCGGCTCGCGCAGCATGTCGACGCCGATCCGCCGGCAGGACTCCAGGACGGTCGGGAACCGCCGGCGGATGGTCTCGACCGGGATCGATCGGGCGTCCAGCCAGACGTGCTCGCGCCCGTCGCGGCGCATCGTGGCCTCGATGGCGCGGGCAACGATGTCCCGCGGGGCCAGGTCGGCGCGCGGATGCACGTCGGCCATGATGCTGCGGCCCTGGAAGTCGCGGAGTACGGCGCCCTCGCCCCGGACCGCCTCGGTGACCAACGGCATCTGACCGCTGACGTCACCGGTGAAGAGCGCGGTCGGATGGAACTGCACGAATTCCATGTCGACCAGTGACGCCCCGGCCTGCAGCGCCAGAGCCAGGCCGTCACCACGAACGCTCGACGGATTGGTGCTCGCCAGGTAGGCGTTGCCGATCCCGCCGGTGGCCAGTACGACCGCGCGCGCATCGATCTGGCTGACGCCGGAGTCCTCCTCGACGAGAACGCCGGTGATCTGCCCGGAGGCGGACTTGAGCAGGCCGACGGCTCGCCCTGCCACGGTCTCGACACCGCTGAGCTGTGCGGCGTCGTGGAGCGCCCGATGCACCTCGGCGCCGCTGGCATCGCCACCCGCGTGCACGACCCTGGGGCGATCGTGACCACCTTCGAGGGTCCGCGACAACGAACCGTCGCTGTCCCGGTCGAACCTGGCGCCGAGGGCGATCAGCTCGGCCAGGCGCTGCGGGCCCTCCTCGACCAGTGCGCGGACGTTGCGAGGATCGCAGAATCCGGCGCCTGCGATCTCGGTGTCGTGGGCGTGGTCGAGCGGGTCGTCGTCGCCGTAGGCGGCGGCGATCCCACCCTGCGCCCAGGGCGTACTGCCGGAACCGGCGCTGAGGACGACCACGTCCCGCGTGGCCGCGAGGCCCAGCGCAGCCGACAGGCCGGCCACGCCGCTGCCGATGACGACAACGTCGACGGACCGTCTCATCGGGCACCCCCGGGCTTGCCGATGGCAACCATCCGCTCGACCGACTGCCGGGCACGCTCGGCCACGTCGGCGGGCAGCTGGATCTCGTCGCGGCCCTCGCGCAGGCAGCGCAGCAGCAGCTCGGGCGTGATCATCTTCATGAACCGGCACGAGGCCTTCGGGTTCACCGGCCGGAAGTCTGTCGTGTGGTTCACCTTGCGCAGTTGGTGGAGCATGCCGATCTCGGTCGCGATCAGCGCGGTCTTCGCGGTCATGTCGCGCGCGGCGGAGAGCATCCCGGAGGTGGACAGGATCTGGGTCCGGTCGGCCGGAAGGTCGCCGACGCCGGCCAGCCAGACGGCCGACGACGCGCAACCGCACTCGGGATGCACGAGCACCTCCGCCGACGGATCGGCCGCCACCTGGGCGCGCAGGTCGGCCGCGCTGATCCCCGCGTGCACGTGGCACTCACCCATCCAGACGTGCACGTTGTCGCGGCCGGTCTGCCGGCGTACGTGGTTGCCGAGGAACTGGTCCGGGAGGAACAGGACCGGCTGATCCTCCGGGATCGACTCCACCACGGCCACCGCGTTCGACGACGTACAGCACACGTCGGCCTCCGCCTTCACCGCGGCGCTGGTGTTGACATAGGCAACCACCGCGGCACCGGGGTGCTCGGCCTTCCAGGCGCGCAGCTGATCGGCGTCGATCGTGTCGGCCAGCGAACAGCCGGCCTGCGCGGTCGGGATCAGCACGGTCTTGTCCGGGCTGAGCAGCTTCGCGGTCTCCGCCATGAAGTGCACGCCGCAGAAGACGATCGTCGACGCCTCGGTGGTGGCGGCGATCCGGGACAGCTCGAGCGAGTCGCCGACATGGTCGGCCACGTCCTGGATCGCGGGTTCCTGATAGTTGTGGGCGAGGATGACGGCGTCGCGCTCCCGCGCCAGGCGGCGCACCTCGTCGGGCCAGATCGTCGCGGTGTGCTCGGCGACGGACATGGGCTGCTCCTTCAGTTCGGCAAGTTTTCGCCTAACAGGCGATAACTACGGATCACGCTACCATCGGCGGCATGCCCGTCGCCAAGGAAAGTGATCCGGTCAACGTTCCCAGCTATCCGCACGAGGTGCTGGCTGTGGTGCTGTCGGTCCGGGACGGCGAGCTGTGCGTCCTGCTGTGGAGGCGGGGCCAGAGGCCGTTCCGGCACCGATGGGCGCTGCCTGGCGGCGGCGTGCAGCCCACGGAACGGCTGCGCGAGGCGATCACCGGTCATCTCGCGGCGAAGGTGGATGTCCGCGATGTCGCTCATCTGGAGCAGTTGGCCACTCACAGTGCGATCGACCGCGACCCGCGGGCCCGGGTGCTCGCGACGGCGTACCTCGGGCTGGTGCCCTCCGACGTACAACCGAATCTGCCCGCGGACACGGCCTGGCACCGGGTGGACGAGTTGCCGCGGACGGCGTTCGACCATCACTTCTTCATCGACGCGGCGGTGGCGCGGCTGCGCGCGAAGCTCTCGTACACGAACATCGGCTTCGCGCTGGCTCCGCCCGAGTTCACGATCGCGGAGTTGCGCGACCTCTTCAGCGCCGCCCTGGGGTACGAGCTCAGCGCGACCAACCTGACGCGGGTCCTCACCCGGCGACACGTCATCGGTGCGACCGAGCGGACCGCCGCGCCCGGACAGTCGGGCGGACGCCCCGCGACGGTCTACAAGTTCGTTGCCCGCGAGCTGACCGTGACGGACCCGTTCGCCGTACTGCGCCCACCCCGATGAGGGCGGCTCGTCGAGGAAAGGTCCGGCCAGGGCGGTGACACTGACGGGGTATGGCTACGGAATCGGGCTTCCACCTCGCGGGTGGCGAGCTGACGGTGACAGGTCCCGCCGAGCAGCTGATTGCTGACGGCCGGCAGGTCGACTTCGGCGTCACCGCAGCGCTGTTCGGCGGTACCGACAGCGATGTGGTGATGCTGGCCGGCTGGGGCAACGCCCAGCCGGACAGCGCCGACGCTGCGCGGTCGGAGGACGGGCATACGGTCTTGCCGTTGCGGACCCAGCCCGTGGTGCTCAACTCGCTGCCGAGGAGCGTCTGCGTGCGGCTGTCCACAACGCCGGAGATCACTGACGCTGAGAGTGCCTGGTCGCTCGTTCTGCGGTTCCGCAACCAGGCCGGAGCCGGTCTCACCTGGCGTGCTGGTCTGCCCGCCGAGGCGTTCGGCGCAGGTTGGTCCGCGCCGCTGGCCGATCTGCTGACCATCGACGACACAGCCGCGGAGGCAACCACCGAACAGGAGGACGTCCGGGTCGTTCATCACGCCGCCGACGAGTACTACGAACTCCTCGTCGACGGTGAGCAGGCCGGGCTGCTCATCTACCACGTGATCGGTTCGCACCTGGCCATCACGCACACCGTGATCGAACCGACGTACCGGGGCCGGGGTCTTTCGTGGGTGCTGATCGCCCGCGCCCTCGACGACATCCGCACGAGGTCCGTGAAGGTGTCGAACTACTGCGCCGTCGTCCGCCGGTTCGTCGAGCTGAACCCGGCGTACGGCGACCTGCTGAGCGTGGCCTGAAACGGGGCGTGGCTACGTGGTGGGTGCCGTTGTGCGCAGCCGGACCGAGTCCATCGCCAGGTCGAGGGCGATCCGCATCGGCCCGGGATCGTGAGCCGCCTGGGCGAGCACATAGCCGCCCTGGAGCGCGGCCATGATGCCGGTCGCCAGCGTCGCGGCATCGGCGTCGTCGGACAAGGTTCCGTTGGCCTTCATCCGCTCGAGGGCAGCGGTCAGCAGCGAGATCCAGGACGTCAGGTGGGCATCCAGATCGACACGGGCGGCCTCGTCCTGATCGGACAGCTCGGTCGAAAGTGAGCCCAGGTCGCAGCCCCGCGCTCCCCGGCGTGCTGTGACGCGCTGCAGGACGGCCCGGCACCAGCGCTCGAGGCCACTGAACGAATCGACCCTGCGGAGGTACTGTTCCTCGCGCTCGAGCACCCGGCTTCCGCGCAGCGCGATCACTGCCTGGACCAGGGCGGACTTGTCGCCGAAATGCCGGTAGAACTGTGACTTGCTGGTCCCACTCGCCGCGGTCACCTCGTCCAAGGTGGTCGCGGCGGCGCCCTTGAGCGCCATCAGCTCGTCGGCGGCGGCGACAATCCGGGCTCGCGTGGCCGCGCCGCGTGCGGTCAGGCGGCGTTCGAGCTCGTTCACTGTCTCGGACACACCTAGAGCCTATCGAGGCCGAGCAACGATCGGTGCCGCATTCCACAGCTGCTCTCCGCCATCGGGGGAGTGTACCTCGCGGTAACGTCTGCGAGCGGGTAAGCACACGTGCCCCCACCGACACCAAGCTCTCGTGAGGAGTCGGAAGGAGCGGACGGCGATGAGAACTCTGGTGTATGACGCCCAGCGTGAGCTGAGTGTGGTGGAGAACGAGGAGCGGCGGCGGTACGAGTTGTTGCTGGAGGGCGCGACCGCCGGGACGCTCGACTTTCGTGTCCTCGGTGAGCAGCGCGTCCTGGGGCACACCGAGATCATCGCGGAACATCGGGGCCGGGGCCTCGGTACGGCGCTGATCCAGGCGGTCCTCGACGACCTGATCGCCGAAGAGGTCCGGATCACGAACTACTGCCCGGCGGTCGAGCGGTTCCTCCAGGGCCATCCGACGTACCTGGTCGTCCTCGATCCGTCCCACCCCGCGATCCGGCCGCGCTCCAGGTCCGCCCCGCTGCAGCAACTGGTGCACGCTCAGCACTCGAGCCTCAGAGAGCTCGCCGCGCGTGCTCAGGATCCTGAGGTCGACGGGTTCGCGAGACGCCGCGTCCTGGACCAGTTCACGGCCGTTGCCGCGCAACATGCCGCGGCCGTCGCCGACGTCCTGCTCCCGGCTTCGAGATCGGCCGCCGATGTCGACACCGCGGTCCTCGTCGACAATCTCAAGAGGTTCGAGCAGGCGCTGCGGGTGCTCAAGGGCAGGGCGTACGGGGATGCGCGCTTCCTGAACATCAGCATCGCCGAGACCTGGCGGGACGCCGAGCGGCTGCTGACCGAGCACGAATCGCTCGAGGTCGACGTCGTCTCCAGCCTGGAGCAGATGCATCAGGCCGACGGGACCGACGGGGCTGCCGGGGCCGTCGACGTGGCCAGGTCGCTGGCGAAGCGGCAGTGGAGCTCGGCAACCAGACCGCATCCCAACTCACCGCACTCCGGTCTCGCCGGCCGGATCTCACGCCGGCTGTGGCGCATTGCCGACTCGACCTGGGACGAGCTGGAAGGCCGCGGACTTCCCACGCAGCCGATCGAGCATGCGAACGAGCATTCGCCGCTCACGCACTACCTGCTGGGGACCGTCGACGACGCCGCAGCCACCCCCGAATCCGACCGAGAGGATCACAGTGCGAGCGACCATTGACGGCGTACTACTCGCCGAGGCGGACAGTGAACACATCATCTCGATCGAAGGCAGCCGGTACTTCCCTCCGGACTCGTTGACGATCGGCACCCTGAAGGACAGCCCGACGCCGTACGTCTGCCCGTGGAAGGGACCGGCCCGCTACTACAGCGTGGAGACGCCGCACCGCGAGTACGTCGACGCCGCGTGGTGCTACCCGCATCCCAAGCGGTCGGCGATCGAGACGGTCGGCCATGACTTCACCGGGTACGTGGCGTTCGACACCGCCCAGGTGGTCATCGAGTAGACCCTACTTGCTTGTAGTGGTCGGCGAGACGGTGCTGACCGACGGCCGGCGAGAGTACGTCGTGGGTGAGCACCGTGAGCGGGAACTCGATGACCCCGTGCACGCGCAGCGGCGTCACCCACCGCAGCACTGTGAGGCCGGCAGTGATGACCCAGGTCGGGACGTGCCTGATGCGTGGGGGCGTGCCCAAGGCCTGGAAGGCCTCGTTGGCGATCTCTTCATGAGTGAGGATCTCGGGTCCGCCCAGCTCCACCTCGTTCGCGGCTGTGCCTGAGGTGTCGAGGGCATCGACCGCGGCCGTGGCGACGTCGGCACCGTCGATCGGGTTGATCCGGAAGCTGCCATCACCGAAGAGGTAGACACGACCGTCGCGGGCCATCTCGAGATAAGCGTCGAAGTCCGAGAAGTAGCCGTTGGGCAAGAGGATCGTGTACGCCGTACCGGAGCCGCGCAACTCCGCCTCGAAGGCACGCTTCGCGCGGACCAGCTCAAGCTTCTCGAGCGCGGGCGCGCGGACCACGGACGTGTAGACGAACTTGCCGACCCCGGCACGTCCCGCCTCGCCCAGCAGGTTTCGATTGGCCGCGTAGTCCACGTCCCAGGCCGTCTTGTTGCCGGCCTTGCCGACGAGTCCCACCGAGCTGATGATCGCATCCATGCCGTCACAGCAGCCCGCAAGTGCCTTCTGGTCAGTGGCATCCGCCGTGAACACCTCGTCAACAGCATCCCGAACCGGCTCCAACCGCGCAGCATCACGCGCCAAGGCCCGGACGAAGTGCCCCCGATCCTTCAACTCCCGGACAATGTGCCGCCCCAAATAACCGGTAGAACCGGCGACCACAACCCTCATTGTTCGTACTCCTTCTGCTTCAGGTGATCGATGCTGTGGGCAGGATGCTGCTCGTGTCGCCGAACCCGCGGCGCAGCAACGGGACCAAGCTGTCCCGCAGCAGCAGCCGGGTGATCAAACGCTGGACGCCATGGCCGGCCCGTGTGGCCGGCACCAGGCTGCGTGCGAACGATCGCGTACGACGCTGCCGGGCAACGACCACCGGTCGCAGCCGTGCCTCGTAGGCAGCGAACGCAGCCGCACAGTCCTCCCGGTCATGCTGACGTCCCCGTGTAGCCGTACTCGGACCAACGGGCCAGGACCTTCTGCTGGGTCTCGCGCGGCCATCCGTTCTCGAAGCTGCCCTTGAGGGGGCGCTCGTGGTCGGGGTAGAGGTCGCCGAGCAGGCAGTTGTAGATGACCTTGCCGGCCCGGAACGTGTGCTGCTCCTCGGCGGACAGGTACACGGCGAGTTGGTCGCTGACCTTGTCGGGGTAGTGGAACGTGCCGCGGTCGACGTCGGGATGACAGCGAGTGGCGAAGGCCCACATGACCTGTTCGAGGTCGGTGATGTCGATGTCGTCCTCGACCAGCATGATCTTGGGTGCGTTGACGCCCGGCTTGCCCGCGAAGACCACCTCGGCGACCCGGTCGGCCAGCTCGTGGGCGCCGACGCCGGTGGCCTCGTGCCAGTCGTTGTGCAGGGCAACGACGAGCCAGTGGGCGGCGGCCTCGAAGTTGTACCAGGCCGAGGAGACCGGCAGCTTCGCGTGCTGGAGCAGGTGCAGGATCTCCGCCGCGCTGGTGGTGCCGATGATGGTGTGGTCTTCCTCGACCGGAGGTCCGGCAGCGACTGCGGGCACGATCGCGTGGTCGCGGTACGTGATGGCCGAGACCGTGAAGAGCTGCTTGAGCGAGGACTCGGTCGCGTTGTAACCGGGGAACTCGTTGAACGGCCCCTCCAGTACGGTCCGGTCGATGCTGATGTGTCCTTCGATCACAATCTCGGCGGTGGCCGGGACCAGCAGGTCCACGGTCTCGGCCCGGACCACGTCGATGCCTTCGCCGAACAGTGCGCCGAGATAGTGGCTTTCGTCGGCGCCCTCGGGCAGTGGCATCCCGCCGACCAGTGGCAGTCCGGGTTCGACCCCGATCGCGAGCGCGATCGGCATCGGTTCGCCGATCTCGGTCCACTTCGACCGGATGATGCCCAGATGCTGCGGCCCGGGAATCAGGCAGGCGAGCGTGTTCTTCCCGGCGATCATCATCCGGTTAATGGACCAGTTGGTCCAGGAGCCGTCCGGGGTGCGCACGATGTTCATCCCGTACGTCTGGATATAGCGACCGCCGTCGTTGCCGTGCAGGAACGGAGTGGGGAACGCCCAGAGGTCGATGTCGTCGCCGGTCGCGATGTTCTGCTTGCAGGGTGCGCCGGCGGACGGGACCTCGACCGGCGGGATCCCGGGGCGGGAACGTGCGGCTGCCAGCGCCTGGACGATCTGCTGACCGGTGGCATCCGCCGGTAGACCCACCGCGAGCGCGAGCCGGGCGAATCGGTGCTGTGGCCCGCTCAGCGAGCCCGGTGCGCCGAGTACCCGGAAGCCGGTGTCCTGGTAGCCGGTGATGTTCGTGAACAGCGGGGCGGGAGCGCGCAGATCGTACGAGCGGCGGATGATCGCACCGATCTCGAGGTTCCAGTCGGTCTCGGTGTCGATCCGCTGGAGTTCACCGACGGCGTCCAGTTCGTCGACGAACTCACGCAGACTCTTGAGGTGCTTCAACGGCTCGCCTTTCGCAGTGAGTTGTTCCGGGTGCCAAGCGGGCTCGGCTCAGGCGCGGCACTGTCGCCGCCATTCCAGCGCGGGATGTCAGGTACGTCGACGTCGAACAGGTCGAGGGCGCGGGCGACGGTGTGCTGGACGATCTCGTCGACACTGTCCGGCCGCAGGTAGAACGCCGGCACCGGTGGCATCACGATGCCGCCCATCTCGGTGACCGCGGTCATGGCCCGCAGATGCGCCAGGGTCAGTGGAGTCTCGCGGACGAGCAGCACCAGCCGGCGACGTTCCTTGAGTGTGACGTCCGCGGCCCGGGTCAGGGCGTTGTCGCCGAGACCGTGCGCGATCGCGCCGAGAGTGCGCACCGAGCACGGGGCGACGATCATGCCGGTCGTACGGAACGAGCCGGATGCGATCGCGGCGCCGACCTCGGCCGGCTTGTAGGTGACGTCCGCGAGCGTCTGCAGTTCGCGTGCTGACATCGCGGTCTCGTGCGAGCGCGTCTGCTGCGCCGCGCCCGTGACCACGAGATGGGTCTCGATGCCCGCGGCGCGTGCGAAGCGGAGCACCTGAACGCCGTACGCGATCCCGGTCGCCCCGCTGATCCCGACGACCAGCCGAGGTCGCCGGAGAACCTGCTCTGGGTTGACGGCCCGCTCGTCCATGAACCCCCTCCATTCGTGTACCAGATGGTCTACGAATGGCTACCTTAGCACCCCGGCCGGAAGGGGTCCGATCAGCGCGGCGCGCTGAGGTCCTGGATCAGGGCTATGGAGCGTTGGGGTGGGATGCGGCGGCCTCGGGTGCGGGGGCTGTGGACGGCCCAGTGGTCGAGGGTCTGCAGGACGGCGAGGGTCAGCCGGGCGAGGAGTTCCTCGGGGAGGTCGTTGCGGATGACGCCGTGCTTGCGGCCGTGAGCGAGAGCTTGGCGCAGCCAGTGCTCGACCTGGGCGCGGAATTCCTGCAACTGCCCGTCGTCGTCGCCGGGGAGGTGGAACATCTCGCCGAGGAGCCGGGTCTCGGGTCGCCGCTTCGACGCGCGGTCGAGGCGTTCGGCGAGCTCGGTCATGGCCGGCCAGAACTGCTCGGCCGACAGCGTTTTGAGGTCGGGAACCTGGAGTTGCTCGGTGAGGCGGGCCGCCAGCGTACGGACGACGTGATCGTGCAGCCGGCGTTTGTCGGCGAAGTAGTGGTAGAAGGAACTCTTTCCCCAGCCGGCCTCCGCGATGACTGTGTTCAGTGAGGTGCCTGCGTATCCCGTGGCGGCGAAATGCCGGGCCGCCACCAGGAGCAGCTGTTCCTCGCGGGCCGGTTCGAGCGGTTTTGGTGTTCTTGCCATGCTGTCAGTGTAGTCATTTGTGGACCATCCAGTCCATAAATGTAGGTAAGGATGCGCGAGCTCGTGGACACAGGGGTTAGCGAGCGGACAGATCGGGCGTGACGATGCCGAAGGGGCGAATCGATGAACACTGACGGGCAGTTGCCGGACGACCAACGTAACCCGGTGCTGGAGGAGCTGGAGGCCGAGGTCGAGGCGGACCTGGCGCTGATCGCGAACAGTCGGCCCGACGATGCCGCCGCGCCCGAAACGCCTGACCGGTGGCTGGACGACCCGGAGGAGGTGCAGGTGGAGGAGACCGACCTGCGCAGCTTGCTGGGTGCGGTCCAGGCATTGGAAGTGGAGCCTCCGCGCGACGCAGACTGACGGGCCGGATCCCGATGCTGCAGAAGCCCGAGCGGATGTCCACTCGGGCTTCTGGATCGTCAGGTACTCAGCTGGCGGCGATGCCCTCCGCGCCGGCCGCATTCGGAACGACGGTGGTGCCGATCTTGGTCAGGGACCCGTCGGATCCGACCCGGAACGCGTCGACAGCTCCGACCTTTCCGGTCTGTACGTAGAGGTAGCGCTGGTCCGGCGTGGCAGCGGCATCGACGGTGCCTTCACCGGTCGCGGTGTTGCCCAGGCTGACGGGCGAACCGTCGCGCTCCGCGTGGTACCCGGCCAGCGAGTTGCTGCCGGCGTTCGACAGGTAATAGTTGCCTCCGGCACCGACAATCCAGCAGGTCGCTTGCTGTCCGGTGGCGGTCCGGTTCAGCAGGCGCAGACGATGACCCGGCTCGACCTTGTACGTCGCAACGGAATTCGAGCCTGCCTCGGCCACGGCCAACCGACCGAAGCGGTCGAACACCGCGGCGAACGGAACGTGGCCGGCATCGTCGACAACCGTGGGCGTCTTCGTCAGTCCGGCGAGACCGTACCGACCGAACACGAGCAGGCTGTTACCGGCCGCCTTGGTCGTCACGATCACCGCGGAGCCGTCCGGTGTCACGGCGACCTGGCCCGGAGTGTGCGTGAACTCCTGGGTGTCTGTCGTGACTGGCAGACCGAGGGAGCGCTGCTCGCTGGGCAGCGGCACCAGGTGGCCGAGGATGCTCAGATAGCCCTGCACTGCACCACCCGCCCGTGCGTTCAGGACGTAGACCTCTGCGCCGTGTACGGCCACGCTGACGGGGAACGTTCCACCGGAGTTGATGACCTGCCGGCGGATCAGGCGGTCGCCGGCCACACCGAAGACGGTCACGGTGTTGCTGCCCGCGTTCACGGAGTACAGGGTGCGATGTGCCTTGTCGTACGTGAGCGATCCTTGTGATGCGAGGCGGTCGACGACTGCCCCGTTCAGAGATCCGCCGCGACCGCCCGTGGGGTACGTACCGGCTTGGTGCAGCGAGCCGTCGGCCGAGCGACGGTAGGCCACGATCTGGTTGCCCGCAGGGTTGTCGTTCTGTACGAAGACCATGCCTTGCGCTACAGATGCGGGCGCGGCGCCGGCGGTCGCCGGGGTGCTGACGAGGCCGGCCGTCAGTGCGAGTGCGGAGAAAGCAACAGCGGAGACAGTGCGTTTCATGGTTCTCCTCATGGAACCTCAGTGGGTAGATCCATGTCCCGGTGTCGGCGCTCGGAGCTGCTCTTACCTACCGCGCGGCACTTCGTTGAGAATTCATCTACCAGCCTTCCGCTCAGCCTCCTCGGCACTCGCGCGATCGGGATAGCCCGGGTGCCGGGGGTCGAGCAGGTCGGCGTTCTCCGTAGTTCGCGAGAAGTAGTCGGCCACGAACGGACAGATTGCCGTGACCGTGCCGCCACGCCCCCGGATCTGGTCGAGGACCTGCCGGATCATCGCACTCGCCACGCCCTGGTGCTGGTGACTCGCCTCGACCTCGGTGTGCAGCAGGGCGTACCGATCAGGTCTGAGGTGCGTGTAATAGAGCCATCCGACCAGCTCGCTGCCCCGGTACAACTCGAAGCGGCCCTCATCGGTGTTGTCGACCACCTGCTCGGCGGCCGGCCCGCGTTCTTCGTCCATGATCAGCTCGTCCTTTCGCCCGGGCGGTCAGTACGGGAGAGTCTTCCATCGCGCCGTACCTGTCTGACCGATGCGCTCAGACGAAGGTGAACAGTTCGTCCGTGTCGAAGCGCGAGATCGGATTGCTGTACTGCTTGTTGGGGTCGGGATAGCCGAGCGCCAGCAGGACCGTCGTGGCGTGACCGGTCTCGCGGATCTTAAACGCCTTGTCGACACTGGTCGGGTCGAACCCCTCGAGCGGCGTGGCTTCGACACCGAGCTCAGCGGCGGCCATCATGGTCAGCCCCACCACCATGTAGGTCTGCTTCTCCATCCAGTGGTTGGTGTCCTTGTAGCCGTAGTTCCGCAGGCTCAGGAAGTCGCGGGTCATCGACTCCCACAGCTCCTGCTTCGCCGGGTCCGGGAACCGGCCGTCGGCGCGCTCCTTGCTGAACACCGCCTCGACGTGGCTCTCGGGCAGATCCGCCCGGGTGGTGACGATGATG
>DASSDE010000299.1:0-6978 GCA_035697365.1 Kribbella sp.
ACGGCCACTGGACCATCACCATCACCAAAGGAACAGTCCATGTCGCCCGTCCGTACTGGGCCGACCCACCACCCGCTCTTCCCCACAGACGATCAGACTCCACCCTCCGCGCGCCCGAACCGCCCTCGGACATGCCGACACGGCTCGCACCTCCAAGCGAAGACCCATCACGATCCGACGCGCAGGACGAGGGGCCGCCACCGCCCGACCCATCGGGCGAGAGGCCGGCACGACTCGGTCGGTCAGCCGGCAGCCCGAGCGACTCAGCCACAGAGACTGCCCTGGCCGATCACCCGCTTCGACTGTATACGGAAGCAGACAGTCCATGGGACGGGACGGCCCTCCGCGCAGCCGGCGATGCCGAAATACGGTCAAGTCGCTGGCACGCCGACCACGCGACATACGCGGCGGCAGCCCGATTCGCAGTGTGGGATGTCGACGAGACGAACGACGCAGACCCACTGTCGTCCACAACGATCTGATCCACGCCGCGGGCGCTCAGCCACACGGTCGTCGCAGCACGCCCCACCCACCACACGATCCCCCCAACACACCCCACCCACCACACGATCGCCTCAGCACGTCTCACGCAGCGCACGGTGGTGTCGTCTTGCCTGGCCGCCGACGCTGCCGCCGACCCGGCGCCTGCCCGGACCCGGCGCCGGCCGGGACCCGGAAGGGACACCTCTCTGTGGGAGGGACTGTGTTCGATCCAGGTCCAGTTTGCAGGCTTGCGACAGCCTATCCGGGCCCAGGGCAACCACCCGCAAGCGGCAACTGGCTCGTCGTGAAGTAGGCGATGTGCCGGTCGCGCGATAGGCGCTCCCCAACGACCGATGCCGCGGCGCGGGCGGTGAGACGTGTCCGTGTTCGATCAGCACCGCGACGCCATCTTCCTCGGACGCTGTCCTCGATCACGACAATGTCGAGGGCGGAGGGCCGGTGGGGGACGGCCCTCCGCCGTGGGGGATGGTCAGCCGACTGAGGGGCCGAGGCCCAGGGATTGCGGGGTGCTGGAGTCTGGGGACGGTTGGTGCAGGCCCTCGTCGAGGGCGCCGTACTCAGTCATCAGGGCGGGGCTGCCGCCCCACGGGGTCTGTTCCTCGGCGATCAGGGTGTTGGTGGTGAGGAGCAGGCCGGCGACCGAAGCGCCGTTCTGCAAGGCGGAGAGGGCCACCCGGAGCGGGTCGATGATGCCCATGGCAACCATGTTGCCGTAGCGGCCCTCGAGTGCGTCGAAACCTTCGTCGACGTCCATCTGGGAGGTACGTTCCAGGACCTCGGCGCCCGAGTACCCGGCGTTCGCGGCGATCAGGTACGCCGGTTCCCGCAACGCCCGCCGGACGATCTCGACGCCGGTCCGGTAGTCACCCTGGACGTCGAGGTCGTCGAGCACCGGTGTCGCGTGCAGCAACGCCATCCCGCCACCGGCGACGATCCCCTCCGCCATCGCGGCGCGGGTCGCCGAGAGTGCGTCCTCGACCCGATGCTGCAGCTCTTTCAGCTCCACCGGCGTCGGCGCCCCGACCCGGATCACGGCGACCTTGCCGGACAGCGCACCGATCCTTTCGGTCAGTACGTCCTCGTCGACGCCGAACGTCGCGCGGTCCAGCTCGGCCCGCAGCTGGGTGATCCGGAACGCGACGTCCTGCTCGTGCCCGGAGCCGGCCACGATCGCGGTCCGGTCCGCGGTCACCCGCACCTGGTCGGCGCGGCCCAGCTGGGCCAGCGTCATGGTCTCCAGGGTGAACCCCGAATGCCGGCTGTAGACGGCACCACCGGTGATCGCGGCGATGTCCTCCAGCTTGTGCAGCCGCCGGTCGCCGAATCCCGGCGCCTTCACCGCGACGCACTGGAACAGCCCGTTGACGTGGTTGTGCACCAGCATGCTGAGCGCCGTACCCTCGAGGCTCTCCGCGATGATCACCAGCGGCCGCGGCTCGCGCATGATCCGGTCCAGCAGCGGCATCACCTCCTGCACCTTGGTGATCTTCTCGCTGCACAACATGATGTACGGATCGTCGAGAACGGCCTGCAGGCTGCCCGGGTCGGTCACCATGTACGGCGACAGGTAGCCGTTGTCGAACTCGAACCCCTCGACGAAGTCGACACCCATCCCGTTCACCGCCGACTCCTCGACGGTCACGATGCCGCCGTCGCCGACGGTGTGCAGGGCCTTCGCGATCACCGTGCCGACCAGGTCGTCGTCGTTCGCCGAGATTGCCGCGACCCGCGCGTAGTCCTGCTCGGTCGCGACCGGATGCGCGACCTCGCGGAGCCGGTCGACCAGCCTGCCGACGGCCAGGTCGATCCCGCGTTTCACCAGTACCGGGTTGCCGCCGGAACCGATCGCCGCCATCCCCTCGCGGATGATCGCCTGCGCGATCACGGTCGCGGTGGTGGTGCCGTCGCCGACGATGTCGTTGGTCTGGATCGCGGCTTCCTTGACCAACTGGGCACCCATGTTCTCGAACTGGTTCTTGAGATGGACCTCCCGGGCGATCGTCACGCCGTCGTTGGTGACCACCGGCGAGCCGGTGATCTTCTCCAGGATCACGTTGCGCCCCTTCGGGCCCAGCGTCGACTTCACCGCGTCCGCCAACTGGTCGACCCCGGCCAGCAACAACGCGCGAGCAGGCTCTCCGAACCGTAACTCCTTAGACATGAGTTCCCTCCGGAACGGTCTTTTACGGAACAAGAATTGCGCGGCCGCGGATGCGGCCGGCGTCGAGATCGGCGACCGCGTCGACGGCCGCGTCCAGTGGGTAGGTCCGGGTGTGCAGCGTGACCTTCCCGGCCTCCGCGAGCGCCATCAGCTCGGCGAGTTCGTTGAACGTACCAACGATGTTGCCGACGATGTTCCGCTCGGTGGAGATGATGTCGAGGGTCGGGATCTGCACCTGCCCGCCGTACCCGATCACGAAGTACGACCCGGCCCGCCCGGTCATCGCGAAGCCGTCCTGCTCCGCGCCCTGCTCGGCGACGAAGTCCAGGACGACCTGCGCGCCCGCGCCGCCGGTCAACTCCAGCACCTTCTCCACCTGCTTCCCGTCAGCAACCACCGTTTGGTCGGCGCCGAGCTGCTCAGCCAGCTTCAACGCATCGGGGTTGCGGTCGACGACGATGATCCGCGCCGCGGTGAGCGCCGCGAGACACTGCACGCCGATGTGTCCGAGACCGCCCGCGCCGATCACCACGGCGGTCGTCCCCGGTGGCAGCAGCGGCAGCGCCTTGCGGACCGCGTGGTACGCCGTGATACCGGCGTCGGCCAGCGCCGCGACGTCCTGCGGCCGGGTGCTCGGATCCAGCTTCACGCACGCGCGAGCGGACGTGAGTAGGTACTCCGCCATGCCCCCGTCGCTGTCGAGTCCCGGAAAGGTACTGCTGGAGCAGTGCATGTCGTCACCCGCGCGACAGGCACGGCACAGCCCGCAGGTCGGCGTCGGGTGCAGGATGACCGTGTCCCCGACCTGTACGTTCGTGACGGCCGAGCCGACTTCGTGCACCCAGCCGGCGTTCTCGTGGCCGATCGTGTACGGCAGCGCCGGGTGCATCGCGGCGTCCCACTGACCCTCGATGATGTGCAGGTCGGTACGGCACACTCCGGCGCCGCCGATCTTGACGATCACGTCCAGCGGACCCGCGATCTTGGGTTCCGGGACGTCCTCGACCACCGGTTGCTGGTGGTACCCGTGCAGTCGAACGGCCTTCATGTGGGCTCCTCCTCACCCGCACCGGCCTCGGCGTACCGGTGCTTCAGCATTCCCCGGCAGATGCCGGTGTTGGCCTCGATCCCGACCCGCGTCAGCCGCGCCAGCCCGAGGTGCCGGGCTGCCGCGTCCGGACCGACCGCCGCGCCGGTAACGACGTCGATCAGCAGCGGGGACTCCGGGCCGGTCGGCAGCCCGAGCTCCGCGCGCCGCCGGAGCAACCGCTCCAGCGCGGCCGACGAGGGCACGTCACCGATCGTCAACCCCGCGACCACCCCGGGGTCGGTGCTGCTGGCAACAAAAGACCGGCAGACCTGATCGGTCCCGGCCAGCACCGCCTTGGACACGAACGTGCGGCGGAGCTCGTCGAGCTCGGCCGCCGCCTCGTCGCCGAACGACGCCCGGAACCCGGCCCGCGCCGCCACCCCGGCGTTGATCTGGGCCGCGGCGAAGTGGTCCTCCAGCGCCACGTCCGCAGTGCGCACGGTGGGCAGGGCGGTGACTGCGTCGTAGGCGTCGGCGACCATCAGGAAAGCGAAGTTCGGCGCACAGAAGTACGTCGGCAGCCGCAGCCGGACGACGACATCGCCGGCGGCCGACACGACGCAGGTGGACACGAAACCCAGCGTCGTGATCGGCTCGTCCAGCTCCGGGTCCCGGACCGCTCCCAACGCGTCCAGAACCCGGTCCCGCTCGGTGAACACTGCCGTCATGAAGCGACCAACTTCGAGTCGTCCTGCGCGGCCGGCGTCGCCTGTTTCAGTTGCAGTTCGTCCGGCACCTTGAGGTCGTACAGCTTCGCGGCGTTCAGCCCGAGGATCTTCTTCTTGCCCTCCACGCCGAGCCGTGGGTAGTCGGCGAACTCCGGCTGGTCGGGGAACTCCCAGTCCACGAAGCCCTCGATCTGCCACTTCGGCTCCCAGATGCCGTAGTCGCTGCCGAACGTCATCTTGTCCTCGCCGACCCAGAACAACAGCTCGCCCATCACCTTGGCGAAGAACTGCGGCCGCGCGTACATCAGCCCGCCGATCACCACCGACAGGCCCGCGTACACGTTCGGCTCCTGGGTGGCCATGAAGCAGAAGTCCTCGATCCGCGGCAGCCCGACGTGTTCCACGATGAAATTCAGCTCGGGGAAGTCGGTCGCGGCGTGGTCGACATCGGCGACGTCGAACGCGTCCTTGTCCAGCGGCCAGATCGTCGGGCCCTTGTGGACGTGGATGTTCTTGATCCCGAGCTCCTGCGCCTTCGCCAGGTAGGTGTACGCGGCCGGATCGGTCAGCTTGTAACCGCGGGACCCGGCATTCCATTCGGCCGTGTAGAGCTTGACGCCCTTCGAGCCGTACCGGTCCACGTTCGCCGCCAGCTCGTCCAGGCCGGAGTCACCGTCACGCGGGTCGAACCGGGTGTTCATGACGAACATTCCCGGGTGCTTCTCGCCGAGATTCGCGTTCTGCTCGGTGGTGTTGAAGCCCTCGGTGTACCACTCCTTCAGGTACGTCGGCTGGAAGATCGCCACGTCCACGTAGCCGTCCTCGAAGACGTCCTTCATCAGATCGTCCTGGGTGTAGCTCATGAACTTCTCGATCGGCCAGTGGGTCTCTGGCGGGCCGAGACCCTGGTAGGCGTGGAAACACTCGATCCAGCCCTTCGCGTACTGTTCCGCGCCCGGCACCCAGTTGTCCGGGCCGGCCTTCCACATGTGCATGTGGCTGTCGACGACGAAGTACTTCTCACCATTCTTCTCGTACACGAAAGACCCCCTGCGGTCAGCTGGATGCGGTCAGGTCGAAGCCGATGTAGTCGGCGGCGTCCTCGGGGTTGGCGAACATGATCGTCCGGTCGTCGAGGTGCACCATCCGCCCGTAATGGGTGGACATGTTCTCCTCGAACTCGGCCTGGTCGAAGTACCCGGGCTCCTCGCCGAGCGCCTCGGAGATGTCGTCGTAGACGAACTCCATCCTGCCGATCGCGTCGACCCGGATCATCGACGGCAACGGCGTCACGGTGACGTTGTCGAACGCCTTCATCACGTCCGCGACGACCACGCCGACCTGGTTGTTCATCAACGTCACACCGCACTTGTTCGACGCGGTGCTGTCGGACTTGAACGGGCTCTCGACAACTGCCTTGAGCGTGGTCACTGTGCCAACTCCTTCGGTTCGGTGAGGCCCAGCGTGCCGAGGATCCCGCTGAACCGGCTCTTCACCCGGTCGAGCCCGTCCTCGAACCGTGGCGGTTTGGCGTCCGGCTGCGACCAAAGCGGCTGCAGCGTCCGGGCGGCGCCGAGTGCCTTCGCGGTCCAGGAGCTGGTCCAGCCGTCGAGGATCGCCTTGTTGTGGTCGGCGAACTCCTTGTCACTGGTCAGCAGTTCGAACATCGCGGTCGTGTAGCGCAGGTCGCGTTCGGCGAAGTCGTACTCGGCGGCGCCGATCACCGTCGGCGTGACGAAGTCGCCGTTGCGCGGCGCCGCCTGCTGGACGAGCTGGCTGCGGAACAGCTCGCCGACGAGCGGCTCGAAGACGACGTTCGCGGCGAAGATCGCCTCGCACCAGTCGTCGATCGCGGTCAGTTGCTCGGCGACGTCCCGGACGCCCTGCCAGGCCGGGTCGTTGTTCCAGGTCTCCAGGTGCGCGCTGCCGTCGAAGCCGTCGATCTCCTCCGACAGCGTGAGGTTGTAGAGCGCGAGGTCCTGGGCCGCGCGGATCCGGTGCATGCTGTTCACCGAGATCGCGTTGTTGTGCATGTTGGTCGGCGCACGCCGGTTCGCGTTCGCGTACAGGTACAGGCCGAGGCCGTGGTCGACGTGCATCCAGGCGCCGATGTGCTGCTCGACGAACTTCACCCAGTTCGCGTTCCACTGCTCGAAGGCCTTGGACTGCTTGGCGGCCTCGACGTTCTGGGTGACCTGCCGGACGACGTTCGAGTTGTAGCGGTAGAGGGTGAGCTCCCACTCCTCGTTCGGGTCGCGGAACTCGTGCCAGCCGGTGGCCGGCCACTCCTTGACAAAGAGTCCTCCAGTACCAGGTCCGCGGTCTGGAGAGGGCTTGTCGGATCCCCACGCCTTCAGCACGGTCCAGTCCATCGGGTAGCCGCCGCGGCCGTCGGAGAAGCCGTACAGCCAGCCCTGGCTGAGGTAGTGCCGCGGATCCGGCTGGACGTCGACCGTGACGTCCTCGTAGTGGCTCTGCTTGCGCTTCTGCGGCTTGTAGTAGTTGTAGTGCCGCAGTGTCGAGTCCGGGAAGTCGCGCGCGCCGGCCTCGGCGTC
>DASSDE010000300.1:0-7550 GCA_035697365.1 Kribbella sp.
CCGAAGCCTTCCCGGGAGGCCCGCCGCTGCCGCCGGACGATGCCGTCCAGCAGCGCCGAGATCTGCTCGGCAGGGTCTGTCGAGTCATCGGGGGCGTGCATGTGCAGAGCCTAATGGCCCACGTCCGCGCGTCTCGGTCGCGCCCGCGGGGGAATGAACAGAGATCTTGTGAGGTTCTCTCATAATGAGCTAACCTCAGTATATCTGGTCCCTGACGAAAGGAACTGCATGTCGCAGATTTCCGGGTTCCCGGGCGGAGGCGGCGGGGGCGGGCGCGCGATGCGCTCGCTGCTGAAGGACTCCTCCGTCCGGCATCACAAACTGTCGGCGGGAACGCTCCGCCGGATCCTCGGCTTCGCCCGCCCGTACCGGGGCTATCTGGCCGTCTTCCTGGTGCTCGTCGCGTTCGATGCCGGCACCGGCGCGGTTACCCCGCTGCTGTTCCGCGCGATCATCGACAAGGGCATCGTGCCCGGTCACGCAAACGTGGTCGTGTGGCTGGCCCTGGTGATCGCCGTCCTCGCCCTCGCGAACAGCGCCATCACGCTCGCCGAACGCTGGTTCTCGGCACGGATCGGTGAAGGTCTCGTGTACGACCTGCGCACCGCCGTGTTCGACCACGTCCAGCAGTTGCCCGTCGCGTTCTTCAGCCGTACGCAGACCGGCGCCCTCATCCAGCGGCTGAACGGTGACGTCCTCGGCGCCCAGCAGGCGTTCACGTCGACGCTGTCGAACGTGGTCAGCAACCTGCTCAGCGTCGCCCTGGTGCTCGGCGCGATGTTCGTGATGTCGTGGCAGATCACTCTGCTCGCGCTCGTCGTTCTCCCGCTGTTCGTGATCCCGGCCCGGCTGCTCGCCGGCAAGTTGCGCGCGGCAACGGCCGAGACGTACAAGCTGAACGCCACCATGGCGCAGACGATGACCGAGCGCTTCAATGTCGCCGGCGCGGTGCTCGCCAAGGTGTTCGGCCGCACCCAGGACTCGTCGAAAGACTTCGCCGGCAAGGCCGCCCGGGTCCGCGACATCGGCGTCACCACGTCCATGTACGCAGGCGTGTTCCGCGTCTCGCTGACTCTCGTGGCGGCGCTGGCGGTTGCGCTCGTGTACGGCGTCGGTGGTGTGCTCGCGGTCGGCGGCGCGCTCGGAATCGGTACGGTCGTCGCGCTGACGGCGTACCTGAACCGGCTCTACGGCCCGCTGACTGCGCTGTCCAACATCCAGGTCGACATCATGACCACGCTGGTCAGCTTCGAGCGGGTGCTCGAGGTGCTCGACCTTGCTCCGATGGTGGCCGACCGCTTGGACGCGAAGGTGCTCCCGGCGACCGCGGAGCCCTCGATCGAGTTCGACCACGTGTCGTTCCACTACCCGTCCGCCAAGGAGGTGTCGCTCGCGTCGCTGGAGTCGGTCGCCACGCTGTCCGCGGAGACCGGGGAAGAGGTCCTGAAGGACGTGACGTTCACCGTCGAGCCCGGACAGATGGTGGCCGTCGTCGGCCCGTCCGGCGCCGGCAAGTCCACGCTGTCGTCGCTCGTCTCGCGGATGTACGACGCGACGGGTGGGGCTGTGCTCGTCGGCGGGCACGACGTTCGTGAGGTCACGCAGAGCTCTCTGCGTGCGGCGATCGGCGTGGTCACGCAGGACTCGCACATGTACCACGACACGATCCGCTCCAACCTGCTGCTGGCGCGTCCGGACGCGACCGAGGACGAGCTGCATCAGGCGCTCGAGGCCGCGCAGATCGCGACACTGGTCGACAGCCTGCCCGACGGGCTGGACACGGTGGTCGGCGATCGCGGGTACCGGCTGTCCGGTGGTGAACGGCAGCGTCTGGCGATCGCCCGGCTGCTGCTCAAGTCGCCCTCGATCGTGATCCTCGACGAGGCGACCGCGCACCTCGACTCCGAGTCCGAGGCTGCCGTCCAGACCGCACTCGCGAACGCGCTGGTCGGCCGGACGTCGCTGGTGATCGCGCACCGGCTCTCGACGATCCGGAACGCCGACATGATCCTGGTCCTCGACGAGGGCCGCATCCAGGAACGCGGCACCCACGCCGAGTTGCTCGCCGACGGCGGACTGTACGCCGACCTGTACGCCACCCAGTTCGCCAAAGCCGCCTGAACCGGATCGCCGGCGCTCATCAAGGGCGAACCTGACCACCAGCCGGACCCGCGCTCGCGCGGCGGGCGGTGGTCGGGGAGGATCTGGGTATGAGAGATCGGATGACTGTCGCCGGTGCGCCGAGGTTCGACGCCCGCGCCACCGAGCTGACGTACGACGCTCCGGCGGCGGACTGGCTCGAGGCGCTGCCGCTCGGGAACGGGCGGATCGGGGCGATGTGGTTCGGCGGCACCGGCCAGGACCGGATCGCCCTCAACGACGAGACCTGCTGGTCGGGGAGTCCCGAGACGACCCGCCGGCTGGCGACGCCGATCGGCGAGGTCGGGCCGGCCGCGCTCGACCGCGTGCGAGCAGCGGTGGCGAGCGGCGACGTACGCACCGCGGAGGAGCTGGCGCACGGCTTCCACGGCGGGTACTCACAGGCGTACCTCCCGCTCGGTGACCTGCTGCTCGACTTCGGGCGGGACGGCGCTGTCAGCGGCTACCGGCGGCGCCTCGATCTGGACTCGGCGGTCGCCCGCGCGGAGTACACGCTCGGAGCTGCCGACGTCTGGCAGGAGGTGTACGTCAGCGCGCCGGCGCAGGCATTGATCCTACGTCTGGGCGCTACGCAGCCGTTCACGGTGACGCTCCGACTGACCTCGCAGCTCCGCTCGACCACGGAAGCGGTCGGGGACGGACTGGCCCTGCTCGTCACCTGCCCGTCGTCGGTCGCGCCGCCGCACGGGGACGTCGACGAGCCGCTCCAGTACTCAGACGGCGACGACCGCGGGATGAACGCGGCCGTCGTCCTGCGAGCGCACACCGACGGCACGCTCGCCTCCGACGACGAGTCGCTGACCGTCACCAACGCCACCGAACTCCGGGTCGTTCTCTCCACCGCCACGGGCTACGAAGACCCACACACGGCCCCGACCCGCACGCACGCCGACTGCCGCGAGAAGGCAGACGCGACCGTCGAGACCGCCCTGTCCCGCAGCGCCGACGATCTGCGAGCCGAACATGTCGGCGACCATCTGAGCTTGTTTCGCCGATCTGTACTCACCCTGCCCTCGAAGGTGGACCTGACGACCGACCGCCGGTTGCGTGAGGCCGGAGACGACCCAGGGCTGGCGGCCTTGATCTACAACTTCGGCAGGTACCTGATGATTGCCGGCTCCCGCCCCGGTGGGCTGCCGACCAACCTGCAGGGGATCTGGAACGAGCACCTGCAGCCCCCGTGGAGCAGCAACTACACGGTCAACATCAACACCGAGATGAACTACTGGCCGGCCGAGACCACCTCGCTGTCCGAGTGCCACGAGCCGCTGCTCACCTACGTACAGAACCTCGCCCAGGCAGGTCGCCGGACGGCGGAACTCTTGTACGGCACCAACGGCTGGACCGCGCACCACAACGCCGACGCCTGGTGCTGGACCGCGCCGGTCGACGGCAACCCGAAGTGGTCGAACTGGCCGCTGGCCGGCGTCTGGCTGTGCCGTCATCTCTGGGACCACTACGCCTTCACCGGTGACCGTGACTACCTGCGAGACGTCTGGCCCACGCTCCGGGGTGCGGCCGAGTTCGCACGGGACTGGCTGATCGACCTGCCGGACGGCACCCTCGGTACCTCGCCGTCCACCTCACCGGAGAACGAGTTCGTCGCCGCCGACGGACAGCCCGCCTCCGTCACGACCTCGTCCACGATGGACCTGCTGCTGATCGCGGAGCTCTTCGACCGCTGCGTCCGGACCGCTGCCGTCCTCGACCTCACCGACCCGTTGATCGACGAGCTCGCGGCCGCCCGCAAACGGATCCCGGACCCGACGGTCGGTGGCCGAGGGCAACTACAGGAATGGCTCGACGACCTCCCGGAGGCCGAACCGCAGCACCGGCACACGTCGCACCTGGTCGGCCTGCATCCCGGCGACCAGATCACTCCGGACGGCACGCCGGAACTCGCCGCGGCCGCCGCCCGGACGCTGGAGTTGCGCGGGGACAAGAGCACCGGTTGGTCGCTCGCCTGGCGAATCTCCTTGTGGGCCAGGCTTCGTAACGGCGCCGCCGCTCACCGGCTGGTCCGCGAGCTGCTGACGCCCGCGGCCGACTCCGGGACCGACTACGTCGGTGACGGCTCGGGCCTGTACCCGAACCTGTTCTGCGCCCACCCGCCGTTCCAGATCGACGGCAACTTCGGCGCCACCGCGGGCATCGCCGAGATGCTCCTGCAGAGCCATGCAGGCGAGCTCGAGATCTTCCCGGCACTCCCGGACGCCTGGCCGGAGGGCACGATCACCGGCCTCCGGGCCCGCGGTGGCATCGGCGTTGACCTGACGTGGTCCGCCACAGGTGCGAGCGCCGTACTCACGGCAGACAATGACACCACCGTCGTGCTGCGGCACCAGGACCGCCGCGAGGAGGTGTCCCTGAGCCGCGGCGTTCCCTGTACCTGGAGAATTGCCGGATGAGCTTCGTCATCGGCGTCGACATCGGTACCGGCAGTACGAAGGCTGTCCGCTGCACGCTCGACGGTGAGGTGCTCGCGGTCGCCCGCCGCGACCATGCCCCGAGCCTGCCGCAGCCGGGCTGGGCGGAGATGGATCCGGAGCGCGACTGGTGGGGCGATGTCGTCGAGGTCCTCGCCGAGCTGGACACGACGGGCGTCGACGCGCTCTGCGTGTCGGGGCTCGGTCCGTGCGTCGTGCAGACCGACGCCCGAGACACAGACCTGCGCCCGCGGCGTCCCGCGATCCTGTACGGCGTCGACACCCGATCGACGCGGGAGATCGCCGAGATCACCGAGCAGCTCGGCGCCGACGCGATCCTCGAGCGCTGCGGGAAGGACCTGTCCAGCCAGGCGATCGGACCCAAGCTCGCCTGGCTGCGGCGCGAGGCCGGCGATGCGTGGCGGCCGCAGGACCGCTGGTTCAGCGCGCACACGTACGTAGCCGCGAAACTGACGGGCGAGTGGGTGCTGGACCATCACACGGCCAGCCAGTGTGACCCGTTCTACGACATCCACCGCCAGGAGTGGGCAACCGACTGGGTGCAGGCGGTGCTGCCCGGCCTCGCACTGCCGCGCCTGGTGTGGCCGTCCGAACAGATCGGTGCCGTACGCGGGGGTGCCGCGGCGCGGACCGGTCTGGCCGAGGGCACCCCCGTGATCGCGGGAACGGTCGACGCATGGGCAGAGGCGTTCAGCGTCGGCGTACGACGTCCCGGCGACCTGATGCTGATGTACGGCTCGACGATGTTCTTCGTACAGGTGTTGGACGCCCCAACGACTGTGCGCGGGCTGTGGACGACATCAGGTGTCGAACGCGGCTCGCACACGCTGGCCGCCGGAATGGCGACGTCCGGAACCGTCACCACCTGGCTGCAGGACCTCACCGGCGGTGTCCCGTTCGAGACGCTGCTCGCGGAAGCAGCCGCCGTACCGGCCGGCAGCGAAGGGCTCGTGATGCTGCCGTACTTCAGCGGCGAGCGGACCCCGATCTACGACCCGCTCGCGCGCGGCGTGGTCGCCGGGCTGACGCTCCGGCACGGCCGCGGTCATCTACTGCGTGCGGCGTACGAAGGAATCGCCTGCGGAGTGCGGCAGATCCTCGACGTGTTCGGCACCGCGGAACGCGTCGTCGCGGTCGGCGGCGGGACCCAGGGCGGACTGTGGACCCAGATCGTCAGCGACGTCACCGGCGTCGCCCAAACCGTTCCACAGCAGACGATCGGAGCCTCCTACGGCGACGCACTCCTCGCAGCGATCGGCATCGCCGCAGTCCCCCCGAACACCGACTGGACCAAGCCCGACCACACCGTGATCCCCAACCAGTCCACCACACCGACGTACGAGAACCTCTTCGAGGCCTACTGCGCGCTCTACCCAGCGACGCGCGACGTGGTGCACCGCCTCGCCTGAGCGCGCACGCCCGGCGGCCACGGGAGTCCGTGGCCGCTCGGGTGTGCGGGGGTCAGGGTGGTGTCAGGACTGGTTGTCCTGGTTCTCGTCCTGGCCTTCGCCGTTGCCCATCCGGTCCCGGGCGAAGTCCTGGCCCTTGTCGATCTGGTCCTCGAACTTGCCGCCGGTCTTGTCGTCGGCGAAGTCCCCGGCCTTCTCGAGGCCCTCGTTGACCTGATCCGGGTGCTCCTTGGCCAGGTCCTCGGCCTTGTCCTTCATGTTGTCGAACATGCCCATCGTCTTTCCCCGTTCCTCGATGGTTGCCTTCCACTACTCAGCCGCCCGTACCCGATCCGTACAGATCCACACCCTCGATCACTGGGAAAACGGATTCCGATCCGCCTGCAGCGCAGGGAGGACCCCGGTGGCGAAGACTCCGTACAGGTGCCGCTGGAACATCGGCCCGAAGCTGATCCGGGCCACGCCGCGCGCTGCGTGGTCGGCGACGGAGTGCGCGCCCATGCCGTACGCAACGTTGACCGGACCCACGATCTGCTCGGTGAGCGTGCCGATCACGTCCAGGTCGCCGACCGCGATCGGGTACACGCAGTCCGCGCCCGCCGCGAGATACTTCGTACCGCGCTCGATCGCAGTCCGTAGCTGTTCCTCCGCCGTACCGGCCTTGCGGATGAAGGTGTCGATCCGCGCATTGATCACCAGGGCGTCGCCGGCCGCGCTGCGGACCGCGGCCAGGAAGTCCGCCTGCTCGATCGGGTCGACCATCGCTCCGGTCGCCGGGTCGGAGTCCTCCAGGTTGAGGCCGACGGCACCGGTCGCGAGGAAACGCTCCACCAGTTCGGCCGGCGGTAGCCGGTAACCGCGTTCGAAGTCGACCGTGACCGGGACGGACACCGCACGTGCGATCCGCGCGGCCCCAGCGAGGACCTCCTCGACCGGTGCGTGCTCCCCGTCGTCGTAGCCGAGGACCGCGGCCGTCGCGTTGCTGCTGGTGGCGACCGCGGCAAACCCGGCCTCCTCGATCAGGTGCGCCGACGCGGCGTCCCACGCATTCGGTACGACGAGCGGAGCACCGGGGACGTGCAGTGCGCGCAAGGTAGTTGCCAATGACATCAAGAACTCCTGTGGACGAGAGGCAGCCCGAAGGCGGCGAAGAAGGCAGGTTGGTGGAACGCGAGGACGGCCGAGACCGCGTTCCCGGTGATGGTCAGGGCCAGCAGTGAATGCGCGTGGAAGCGGCCGTCCGCGCCGAGGCTGTACATCGCGAAGGCCGGCTGGCCGTTCGCCGTGGTCTCGACCAGGACCCGTTGGCCGGGACCGGACCGGAGCTTCGCGTCGAGCAGCCGGAGGACATTGGAACGACCGTCGAACCAGGTCGGGATCGGCGGCATCTCCCAGCGTGCGTCCTCGGTGAAGAGTCCTTCCAGGAGGACCAGATCCTTGCTCTCCATGGCGGCCTGGAACTGGTCGAGCAGCGCGCGCCGCAGCGGTTCCCGCGGTTCGCTCAGCTCGTCCTCGCGCGGCCGCTGCCGGGCGA
>DASSDE010000301.1:0-4078 GCA_035697365.1 Kribbella sp.
GCGGTGTCGCAGCAGCTGGCGAAGCTGGAGCGCGAGACGCGGACCACGCTGGTCGAGCGGCAGGGGCGCGGGATCGTGCTGACCGATGCGGCGCAGCAGTTGGCGACGACCGCGGCGCGCATCCTCGAGCTGGTCGAGGACGCCGAGCTGACCCTCGAAGAGCAACGCGGCAAGGCGATCGGAACGCTCAGCATCGCGGCCTTCCCGACCGCGGCACGCGGGCTGCTGCCGCCGGCGCTGGCCCGGCTGATCGACGGCCGGCCGGGGCTGGACGTCCGCGTCCTCGAGACGGATCCTTTCGAGGGCGTGGCCGGGGTGAGTCGCGGCGAGATCGACATCGCGATCGTCCACGACTGGCACAACACCCCGCTCGGCGTTTCCGAGGACCTGTCCCGGGTGAAGCTCGGTGTCGATCCGGCCGACGTACTGGTGCCGGCGACGCATCGCCTGGCCGGTAAGGAGTTCGTCCGCGCGGAGGACCTGATCGGCGAACGGTGGATCTGCCAGCCCGCCGGGTCGATCTGCCACGAGTGGCTGATCCGGACGATGCGCCGCGCGGGCGTCGAGCCGGACGTCGCGTACTCCGTCGCGGAGTACCACACGCAGCTGGCGATGCTTGCCCGCGGCATCGGTATCGGTCTGCTCCCCCGGCTCGGCCGCGGACCCGTACCCGATGGCGTGACGGTCGTGCCGCTGCAGCCCGCTCCGAGCCGCCGGCTGTACGCGGTGTGGCGTACGACCACGTCCCGCCGCCCGGCCATCAGCGTCACGCTCGCCACCCTGAAAGCCGCCTGGCCGGACCGCGACACCGCTTGAGGGGTGCTACTCCAGCGTCCGGGCTGCTCGGCAGGCGGGACGGGTCGGCGCCTCGACGATCTTCCGGAGTTTGAGTTCGGTCTCGTCGTCGAGCGCGGTGTAGACGGTCGCGCGAAGCGGCCCGAGCTGCGACAGCCACAGGTTGATCGGCTCGATCCGGAGCAGTCCGAAGCCGTCGACGTCCAGCAACTTCGTACGGGTACTCGGAGCCGCCACGTCGTAGCGCTCCCAGAGCTCGGCGAAGTACGGCGAGTTGCTGAGCAGCCCGTGGATCAGGTCCTGCCAGAGGGCGTCCCCCAAGTGCTCTGCGGACGCGGACCGGAACGCGGCGACCATGTGGTGCTTGGCCTTCTCGTCGTCGACCATGCTGCACTGCCAGGCATCCGACACGAAGTGCGCCCAGAGCAGGTTCCGCTCCTCGACCGGCACCTGGTTGAGGTCGATGATCACCTTGCAGTACGCCTCGTTGAAGGCGAGCATGTCGTACCGCTCGTTCAGCACCACGGCCGGGTACGGCGAGACCGCGTCGAGCGTCTTCTGGACCGACGGGGGCAGCGCCGAGCAGACGCTCTGCGTCGGGCCGAACCGCAGCCCGGCCAGTCGATACAGGTGATTGCGCTCCTGCCGGTCGAACCGGAGCGCCGTCGCGATCGCGTCCAGGACCTGCGTGGACACGTTGATGTCGCGACCCTGCTCGAGCCACGTGTACCAGGTGACACCGACGCCCGCGAGCAGCGCGACCTCCTCGCGCCGCAGTCCCGGCGTACGGCGGCGGCCGCCCGGAGCGAAGCCGACCTCGTCCGGCCGGATGCGTTCGCGGCGGCTGCGCAGGAAGACGCCGAGCTCGCGGCGCTGCGCCGTCACCGTACTGTCGGTGGCCTCTGAGACAGTGGTCATGGTTCCATGATGGGCGCAGGAGCATAAGGGTGCCAGGTGCTGTCAGTAATAGGATAACCAGGCTCTCACCACCAGGCTCGCCACGCGTTCACGCTGGTCGCATGACAGACCAGCTCCAAGCCACCACTCTCCCGGCCGCCGCCCGGTCACGCGCCGCGGCAGGGCTCGGCCCGGTGGCCCTCTCCAGTCTTCTCTTCGGCGCCCTCCTGCCGGCGCTGTCCTTCTTCATGATCAACGTGTCCCTGCCCGCGATCGCGAAGGACCTCCGCGCGGACGCGGGCCAACTGCAACTCGTCGTCGGCGGATACGGCATCGCCGTCGCGACGCTGCTCGTCGTCGGCGGCCGGCTCGGCGACAGTTTCGGCCGCCGCCGGCTGTTCCTGATCGGGCTCGCCGGCTTCACCGTCACGGCGCTGATCTGCGCGATCGCGCCGACGATCGGCGTCCTGCTCGCGGCACGAATCGTCCAGGGCATCTCCGGGGCCGCCGTCACGCCGCAGGTGCTGGCGTCGATCACCAGTCTGCTGACCGGTGAGCACCGGACCCGCGCAATGGCCTGGTTCGGCGTCGCGAACGGTATCGCGGCCGCGCTCGGTCAGATCCTGGGCGGGATCCTCATCGAGGCGAACCTGTTCGGGCTCGGCTGGCGCGCGGTGTTCCTGATCTTCGTTCCGGTCGGCATCATCGCGATTGTGGCGGCGCTCCGTGTCGTACCGGAGAGCAAGGCGGACCAGGTACATCGCGTCGACTTCGTGGGCGCCGTACTGCTCGCTATCACTCTCGTACTGCTGCTCCTGCCGCTGACGGAAGGCAGGCCGCTCGGCTGGCCGCTCTGGACGTGGCTGAGCCTTGCTGCCGTCATCCCCGCGACCGCAGGTCTCGCACTGCATCAGCACCGGGCTGAACGTTCAGGGCATGCCCCACTGATTCCCCCGACGGTACTGCGACTGCGGGCGATGCGGATCGGTCTACTGCTGGCGGTCGGGTTCTTCACCACCTTTGGCGGCTTCATGTTCTGCTTCGCACTCGCGACGCAGGGTGAGGCGCACATGTCCCCACTGGAAGGCGGTGTGAGCCTGCTCCCGTTCGCAGTCGGGTTCCTGATCACCTCGATCTACGGTCCGCCGCTGCAGCAGCGGTACGGAGCCGGCCTCATCCTGCGCGGCTGGATCATCCAGGCCGTCGGGTACGCGCTGCTCGCAGCCGTCGCTCTGGCCTTGTGGCCGAACGTCAACCCGCTCAGCATCGGCGCACCGCTGCTGGTCGCCGGTATCGGCGCCGGACTGGTCATGGTGCCGCTCATCGGAGTTGTGGTGGGTCAGGTACCACCAGCTCAGGCAGGTATGGGTAGCGGCATCCTGCTCACCACCCAGCAGACCTGTCTCGCACTAGGAGCCGCCACCGTCGGGACGGTCTACCTGTCCCTCGCAGGCACCTCCTGGGGTCAGGGCGGTGCACTGGCTGCGGTAGCGCTGGCCATCATGTTCATCTCGCTGCTCATGACGCCCGTCACCCACCAACTGCGGACGTCGGCTACCAGTGCGAAGGGCGCGTAAGTCCTGCAGGAATTCGCGTGGCGCCGTCGCCCTGAGCGGCGTTGAGTTGGGACTGGGTGAGGAAGAGGGCGCCGGTCAAGTCAGCGCCCTTCAGGTTCGCGTCCCGGAGATCGGCGCCGATCAGGTCCGCCTGGCGCAGGTCGGCCTCGCGGAGGTCGGCGCCGATCAGATAGGCACCCCGCAGGTTGGCCTGCGCGAGATCCGCGCGGCGGAGACGGGCACCGATCAGGTCGGCGCCGCGGCGTTCCTTCTTCTTCGGCTGCTTGCCGCGGACGAGCAGGCTGGTCTCGAGCAGCACCTCGTTCACGATCGCGCGTTCGGCAACCACGTCCACGGCGGTGAGGTCCGGCGTACGGCTGACGCTCTGCACGCGATCGATCGCTGATTGTGCTCTCGCGTTGTGCTCAAGGGCTTCCGCGAGGTACCAGAGCAGCTCGTGGAGTTGGCGCAGGATCGGCAACGCGGCGTACATCTCCGGACCGGGGCGCTTCAGGCGTCTGGAGAGTTCCTGGCCCGCGCCGAAGCAGTCGTAGACCGTGCAGCCCGGGAAGCCGCTGACACGCAGCCGGCTGTGGATCGTACAGCGATAGTCGTCGCTCAGGTTCGGGCAGGCTTCACCGGCCGGTTTGTCGATCGCGAAGTCCGCCGACTTGCTGAAGGTCAGCGCGACACAGCACAGGCCGAAGCAGTTACCGCAGTCGGCCTGCAGATCCGTTCGGGTCCGCTCAGTTCTGCTCGGCAACGGTCTGGCCGGTCCGGCGCCAGCGAATGCCGGCCTCGATGAAGTCGTCGATCTCACCGTCGAAGAC
>DASSDE010000302.1:0-2731 GCA_035697365.1 Kribbella sp.
GGCTTAGGGTCGGACGCATGATTACGCACTTTGTGATGGTCCGTCGTGCCCGGCTCCGGGCAGGCGCGGGGTGCCTGGGGATGGCATCCGCTCGATAGTCGCTGGGCTCAGCGGGTCGTGGACGCGGCCGGGATCGAACCCGGCGAGCTCGTCCTCGATGTCGGGGCCGGCCTCGGTGC
This sequence comes from Kribbella sp., assembly GCA_035697365.1. Taxonomy (GTDB): domain Bacteria; phylum Actinomycetota; class Actinomycetes; order Propionibacteriales; family Kribbellaceae; genus Kribbella. Next base: position 180 of record DASSDE010000302.1, read on the forward strand.
GCTGACGGCGCCGCTGGTCCGGGCCGGTGCTCGGGTGATCGCGGTCGAGCTTCATCCGGGTCGGGCCGAGAGGTTGCGCCGGCGGTTCGCGGACGCTCCGGTGACGGTGGTTCGGGCCGATGCCGGTGATCTCAGGTTGCCGTCGCGGGCGTTCCGGGTGGTGTCGAGTCCGCCGTACAACGTCTCGACCTTGTTGCTGAAACGCCTGCTTTCACAGGGCTCTCGGCTGGTGTCGGCCGATTTGGTGCTGCAGCGGCAGGTGGCGAATCGGTGGGTGCGCGGCGAGGCGCCGGGGGTCAACCGGTGGTCCCGCTACTACAACCCGTCAATCGGACTTCGGCTGCCCCGCAAGGCTTTCAGCCCACCACCCCATGTCGATTCAGCAGTCCTACTACTACGCAAACGCTAGAAGAAACCCCGCCCTCTCATTTCGCGAGGGGGCGGGGTCTTCGGTTTAGCCGTGCCAGGAGGTCCATAGGGCTGCGTAGGAGCCTTGGTGGGCTACTAGGTCGTCGTGGCTGCCTAGCTCTGTGATGCGGCCGTCTTCGACTACGGCGACTCGGTCGGCGTCGTGGGCGGTGTAGAGGCGATGGGCGATCGCGATGACCGTGCGACCTTCCAGTACGGCGGCCAGCGAACGCTCCATGTGCCGGGCCGCGCGTGGGTCGATCAGCGACGTCGCCTCGTCCAGTACCAACGTGTGCGGGTCAGCCAGCACCAGCCGAGCCAGCGCCAACTGCTGTGCCTGCGCAGGTGTCAGAGACAGCTGTCCGGACCCGACACGGGTGTCCAACCCGTGCGGCAACGACTCGGCCCACTCGCGGGCGTCCACGGCAGCCAGCGCATCCAGCAACTCCGTGTCGGTTGCTGACGGACGTGCCATCGACAGGTTGTCCCGCAGCGTGCCGACGAACACGTGGTGCTCCTGTGTCACTAGGGCGACCTGCTTGCGCAGCTCGTCCAGCGGCAGGTCCGTCATCCCCACACCGCCCACCGTCACCGACCCGGTGCGCGGCGGGTGGATGCCTGCGACCAGCCGGCCGAGCGTCGACTTGCCGGCACCGGACGGCCCGACCATTGCGATCCGTTCGCCTGGCTGGATCGTCAGGTCCACGCCGTGCAGTACGTCGCGCCCCTCGACGTACGAGAACCGGACGTCCCGCGCCTCCACGAGTTCACCGTCCGGCTGCTGACCGGACGGGGTGCGGTCGTCGGGCACATCGCTGATACCGAGCAGCCGGGCGAACGCAGCACCACCTGACTGCAGCTCGTCCAGCCAGGACAGCAGCCTGTCCACCGGGTCGATCAGCTGGTTCACGTACAGAACGGCAGCAGTCACGGCGCCGAGTGAGACATGCCCGTTGAGATGCAGCCAGCCGCCGAAGAGCAGTGTGCCCACGACCGGTATGAGGTAGCCGAGCTCGGCCGCCGGGAAGTACACGGTCCGCAGGAACAGCGTGTACCGCTCGGCGTTGTACGAGCCGCGGATGTCCTCGTCGCCGCGCCGCACCCGGTCGTCGTACCGCCGCAGGGCCTCGACCGTCCGGGCACCCTCGACCGTCTCCGCGAGCGAGCTGGTCATCTGCGCGTACGCGGCGTTCTCGCGGAGGTATCCGTCCTTGGCGCGGCGCAGGTACCACTTCGTACTCAGCAGGAGCAGCGGGACCATCGCGAGCAGCGGCACCAGCACCCAGACGCCGACGAGCAGCGTCGCGACGGCGGTGAACAGCACGGTGACGAAGGCGATGATCGTCTCCGGTACGGCGAACCGCACCGTCCGCGACAGAGTGTCGACGTCGCGCGAGGTCCGCGACAGCAGATCACCGGTACCGGCCCGCTCGACCGTGCCGATCGGCAGCGCCAGCGCGTTGTCGACGAACTCCTCACGCAGCTCGGCCAGCACCTGCTCGCCGAGCGCGAACGACTTGTAGCGCGCCCACCGGGTGAGCAGCGACTGCGCGACGATGAATCCGGCGATCACGGCGATCACGAGGTTGACCTTGGACGCGGTGGTGCCGTGCTGCACGTCCTCGACCAGGTTGCCGATCAACCGCGGCGCCGCCAGCCCTGACACCGCCGCGAGCCCGTGCAGCAGCAACGCGGCCAGCAGCGTACGCGGATGCCGCCGCGCGAGCCGCCGGGCGTGCTGCCGAATCTCGGCCGGCCCGGCCACAGGCAGGATCTGCCTCATCGGAGGGCCTCCTCTTCCTCGGTCTGGCGGGTGACGGTACGGCGGTACTGCGGTATGGACGAGAGCAGCTCGCGGTGATTGCCGCTGGCAACCACTCGGCCGGCGGCGACGAAGATGACCTCGTCGACGCGGTCCAGCAAGAGCGGGCTCGCGGTCAGTACGACCGTGCTCCGGCCACGCCGGTGCTCGTGCAGCCGGTCCGCGATCCGTGCCTCGGTGTGCGCGTCGACCGCGGACGTCGGCTCGACCAGCACCAGGACGGACGGGTCCGCGAGCAGCGCCCGCACCAGGACCAGCCGCTGACGCTGCCCGCCGGAGAACGAGCGGCCCTTCTCCTCCACCTCGGAGTCGAGCCCGTCCT
>DASSDE010000303.1:0-10054 GCA_035697365.1 Kribbella sp.
CGCGCGGAGTCGGGGAAGCAGAACGTGGACCGTTCGATCGCCTCAGGCTTCAGTCGCAGGTACGAAGACCCGAAGCGGATCGCGCCGCCGTAGACGTCCGCATGCCGGTTCCAGACGCCGTAGATCGGGCGGGTCGTTGCGGGTTGCGTGTCGTACCGGCCGGAGAACAACCGGCTCTCCCAGCGCCATCGATCCCCACCAGGAAATGCCGTCAGTCCACCGTTGGAGATCCCCGTGCTGAACTGCGACCGGTAGGCCCCGTCGCCCGCCATCGACTCGATCACCGTCCGCCCGGCGGCCGGCCAGTTCGGGTGGAACTGGACGGTGATCATCGCAGCGTGCCCGCGTGACGCCCGTCGGCGCCGACCGCGATCAGGCGGAGTTCGCGGTCGTGGCGGCCGGTCGTGAGCCAGTGGGTGAAGGCGATCCTCGCGGTCGGCGGCATGTCCAACTCGATCGGATCAGCGGTGAGGTCGAACCAGGCGAGATCGCCCTCAACGCACTGCGCCGGAACCTGTGCGTCGGCGGCGAGTTCGGCCGTGAAGTAGTACGTCGTGCGGATCTCGGTGCCGGTGTCGCGGACGGCGACGTACCGCAGCGCGACGTCTGCGAGTTGCTCGACGGTGACGCCGACCTCCTCGTGCAGTTCGCGCAGCGCGGCCGCGGTGGGATCGGCGAGTTCGTGCGGCTCGAAGTGGCCGCCGATCCCGACCCACGAGTCCGCGATCGCGCGGGAGCCGCGGCGGTAGAGCAGCAGGACGCGGCCGTCACGGACGAGGAACATCGACGTCAGGTGGCGGGCGGTGCGGAGGGCCATTCTTGGACACTGTCAGACGTCGATGGTGAAGCCGAGGTCGAGGTCGGAGGCCGCTTGGCCGCCACGCAGGCCCCAGTTGGTGGTCGGGTGGTCGCGGACCAGGATCGTGATGTGGTCGGGCGGGATGCCGAACGCCTTCAGATTCGTGACGATCTCCGCGTACAGCGCGCGCTTCGCGTCGACGGAACGCCCGGCGAAGCAGTCGATGGTGACAAGCGTGAAGTACTCGGGCTGGGTCAGCCGCGGCGAGCAGGCGAACCGGTGCGGTGCGTGCACCAGCAGGCGGATGTCCTTGTCCTGCGGCGGGATCCGGAAGGCACTGACCAGTGCGTCGTGCACCGCGTCGATCAGCCCGGCCTCGTCCGCGGCGGAGTACTCCCGGCGCACCTCGATCATCGCATTCGGCATCAGGTGGATTCCTTCCCGCAGTCGACAGGTCGTCCTCGACGACCTCATCACGAAGCGCTCATCAGGGCGATCGATAATGTCGGCGGCGACCGTCAAACTTCTGCCATGAGCATTCCACGCGGCGCCGCGGTCGTTCTTCGTTCCGGCAAGGTCCTGGTCGTGAAGCGGTACTTGCAGCAGGCAACTTCGGCCGAGTGCGTGATGTGCGAGTACGCCGGCGCCCGTGGGCCGCAGTGCGACGGCCATCGGTACGCCGTGCTCCCCGGAGGGCACGTGGAGGAGGGCGAATCCGCTGCGACTGCCGCGCTCCGGGAGCTCGAGGAGGAGACGACACTGACCGGGAAGCTCGACCGGCTGCTGTGGACCGGCACGCACAACGGACGCCCGGCGTACTACTTCCACGTCAAGGACGTGGACGGCGTGCCGGAGCTGTCCGGCGACGAGGCGATCGAGCACTCCCCGACCAACCAGTTCGAGCTTCGGTGGGCCGGTCCGCGCGAGCTGGAGGAGTTCGGGATCTATCCGGCGGACCTGCTGCCGAGGTTGAGCGAGCTGACCGACCAAGTGAGTCGAGCGACTAAGTGAGTCGAGCGACCAGGCGGGTCAGGCCGAGGAGGTCTCCGCCGTCGGCTTCGAGCAGCTGCTCGTCGGGTTCGTAACCGCGGCCGACCTGGGTGCAGACCTTGAGCCAGTGCAGCCAGTCCTCCCAGCCGTGCGGCACAAAGTCGGCGGTCTCCACGGTGACGAGGTTCGTGCGCTCCCACAGGTTCCGCCACCATTCCGGCGGCAGCCAGGTGCACAGGTCCGGGCCCCAGCGCGCCGCGACGTACGGCGGCGGCGTGAAATCCGGTGTGAAGTCTGGAGCCGTACGGATGCCGGGGGCGATGACGCCGAGGGTCCCGCCCGGGCGGAGGAATTCGGCGAGGTACGCGAGGTAGTCGACGCCGGTGCCGAAGTAGTTGTACGCGCCGACGCTGACGATCGCGTCGAAGAACCCCTGCGAGAACGGGAGGTTGTGCGCGTCGGCCCGGATCGGATGCACGCGACCTGCCGCACCGGCGTCCTGGATCCGTTGCCAGTTCTCGGTCGGATCGACCCAGAGATCGGTCGCCCAGACCTGCACGTCGTACTCACGGGCCAGGAAGATCGACGTCAGCGCCGTCCCGCAGCCGAGGTCGAGGACCCGCATCCCGGGCCGCAGCGTGAGCACCTGCATCAGGCTCTCCGCACTCCACAGCGGATGCGGCCCCATCAGGTTGTCCACGACCCAGCGCTGGTCGTACGTGTTCGAGCGCGGATAGCGGTCGACGGTGAGCGCCTCGCGGAGCAGTTCGTTGGGCATCGTCCGACGATCGCAGCGCACCCGGCCGGCTGACAACGGGATTATCCGCAAAGAAAAACCGCGGGAAAGGTGGACGAAATTCCCGGAAGGATTTATCCTGACCAAATGCAGAATTCACAGGAAAATGCCACTACAACAATAAATCTATCATCAGAAATTGCAGAAAGCAAGCCCGGCGAATTCTGGCAGCTAGGAGCGGACCGCGTGCGGCGGATCGGGTTCGGGGCCAAGCGGCTCGCCGGGGCCGCGACGACCGATGGTGTGGACGTTCGCGAGCGGGCGGTCGCGCTGCTGCGGCGCGTCGTCGAGCTGGGGGTGAACCACATCGACACCGCTGCGTTCTATCCGAGCTACGGCGGGGCCGGTCAGACCAGTTTCGAGAGTCTGGACTGGGCGAACGACGTGATCCGCCGCGCGCTCGCGCCGTACCCGAAGGATCTGGTGATCGCGACCAAGGTCGGCCCGACGCCGCGCGGGCTGGCGCGGCCGGACGAACTGCGCGGACTGGTGGAGGCCGATCTGCGGGCGCTCGGTGTGGATTCGCTCGATCTGGTGTACCTGCGGCAAATGCGGCTCGACTCGATCGCGGAGCATTTCGGCGTACTGGCGGAGCTGCAGACGAAGGGGCTGATCCGGCAGCTCGGCATTTCGAATGTTCGCGTCGAGCACTTGCACGAGGCGCGCGAGATCGCGCCGGTGGTCGCGGTGCAGAACCGGTACAGCGTCGGGTTCGGGCGGGTGAACGACGAGATCCTGCAGTTGTGCGGTGAGCTCGGGATCGCGTTCATCCCGTTCTTCGCGGTCACCGCCGAGTCACGCGAGGCGGGCGGGGTTCCGGCCTCGGACCCGGTCCAGCAGATCGCGGCCCGTCACGGCGCGACCGAAGCACAGGTCCGGCTCGCCTGGACTCTCAGCCGCGGACCGCACGTCCTGGCCATCCCAGGCACCTCAAGCCAACATCACCTGGAACAAAACCTGGAAGCCGCACACCTGACCCTCACCCCCGAGGACCTCACCACCCTCAACGCCCTGACCGACTGACTCGCCCGCAGCCGGCCTGACCTGCCTCAGCCGTCTGACCGCTGGCGGGTTGTTGCAGCGCTGACCTGTTGCAACCCGCCAGCGAGCAAACAACCCGTCAGCAGCCCGGCTCGGCGGGCTCAGAAGGTGAGGTCGGCGGTCTTTGTGACTGTGGCTGTGCGGTTGGGGGCCTCGTGGTTGTCCCAGTACAGATTCGTGTGTGCGATGACCTTGTCCGGCGTCGGGGCGCCCCACTCCGAGAGGTCCTCGGTGGTGTGCGCATCACCGACCAGCGTCACGTCGTAGCCGCGGGTCATCGCGCCGTGAATGGTCGATCGGATGCACTCGTCGGTCTGAGCCCCACTGACCACCAGGTGCCCGACGCCGGCCCCGGCGAGCACGTCCTCCAGATCAGTCCCTTCGAACGAGTCCGGGTACTTCTTGTGGACCAGCGCCTCCGACTCGTCACGCGACAACTCCGGAACCAACTGCCACTCGTCGGAGTCCTTCTGGAGGTTGTCGCTCGAGTGCTGCACCCAAACCACCGGCACTCCCCCAGCCCGAGCCTTCCCCACCAACGTGCCGATGTTGCCGACCACCAGATCCCGCTCGTACGTCCCGCTCACAACACCGTTCTGTACGTCGACGACCAGGACAGCCGTGTTGGGGCGATCAGACAGCGTGGACATCTCCGCTCCTCCTTCTCCTCAGACCTGACCGCAACGCTAGACCGTCCCCCCGACAATTCATGCCCAGCTCCGCAACCGCAGCCGCACAGTCGGCACGTCGCCGTCGTCGAGCTCCTCCGCACGCCGTACGGACGCCTTCACCGGCAACACATACCGTCCGTCCTTCGGGAACATCGACGTGTCCCACACGCTCCCGCCGATCTCCGCCGTCACCGGGATCATCCCCCAGCCGTACGTCACCGACCCCGACACCGCCTCGAAGTACGCACTCTCGTCCTCCGGCACCGTGACGAAGTACCAAGGCGCCGGCCCCCGCCAATACCAAACCTCCCCCACAAACACGACCTCAGTCACCACCACTCCTCCACCACCTTCAGGAATTCGTCGAGGTGCCCGTACCAGACGCAGTGTCCGGCACCCGGAATCGAACGAACTCGGAATCCCAGCCTCTGAAGTTCTTGCGCCCGCGCTTGCGGCACGTACCGGCTCGGGTCGGCGTGGATCACCAGTGATGGCAGCGTGGGTCGACCGGTTGCGTGTCCGACGTACGAGCTCTCCAGCGCGACGGCGGTCTCGACGTCGAAGCACTCGGCGGCCAGCGCCTCGAGGCGGCAATCCTCCGAGGACCACTCGGGACGGGCGGCGCGCAACCGCGCCTCGGTACGCATCGCTCGCGACTCCGCGAACCGAACACGCAGCTCGCTACGCGAGGCCGAAGGCTCACCGGCGTCGAGCGGTACCTCAACATAGACCGCCCGCTCCGGACGCAGCCGCGAGTGCGCCTCGGACAGCAGCACCGCGCCCAGCGAATGGCCGATCGCCAGCGCCGGTTTTGGGTCAATGGACGTGACGACCGCGTCGACGGAACGCTCCATCGTCGCGTCCGGCATCCGCGGCGACTCCCCGTGGCCAGGCAGGTCGACGGCAACCGCACGATAGCCGCGGCCTGCGAGTTCCGGTCCGAGTTGGTGGAACTGCGAGGCGGCACCGAGCATGCCGTGGATCAGCAGGGCGACCCGGTCACCAGCACCCCACGTGAGCATCAGTCGTTCGGGATGGCGGAGAGGAGGCGGTGGGCGAGGGTTTGGGCGGCGGATTGGAGTTCGGGGCCGGCGAGGATGCGGTACGGGGCGCGGATTGCGAGGAGTTGGGTGGCGTACCAGTCGGGTTCGTCGGTGCTGGCCAGGAGGCGGGTGTGGGTGTCGTCGATGGGTTCCAGGCGGCCCATGCTGCGGGGGATCCAGCAGGCGGCGTCGTCGCGGGAGGCGTCGATCTCGACCTCGATGGGGTAGCGCCAGCCCATCGCGAGGTGTTCTTCGACGGCCGCGAGCGGGTCCAGGCCGGCGGGTGGGGTGAAGAGGCCGGCCTGCGGTTCCACCTGGGAGATCTTGTCGACGCGGAGTACGCGTTGGGCGTCCTTGGTGTGGGACCAGCAGAGCAGGTACCAGCGTCCACGCCGTACGACGACGGCCCACGGGTCGACGTCCATCGGCCAGGCGCTCTGGTGCCGGCGGTACTGGATCGTGATGCGCCGGCAGTCGGTGCTGTGCGTGACGAGTGCCGCGGTGATCTCCGGATCCGGCGTCCGGGCGCCCGGATCGGGACCACGGGCGCTCACGCGGCGGATCGCGTCGGTGGAGCGCGCGACCGGTTCGGGCAGTACGCGGATGATCTTGCCGAGCGCGGTCTCGACCGGGTCGGCGGCGCCGCGCGGCCCTTCCAGGATCGCCATCACGAGCCCGAGCGCCTCGGTCGGGCTGAACATCAGTGGCGGCAACCGCAGCCCGCGCCCGACGCGGTACCCGCCGTACGGGCCGCGCATCGACTCGATCGGGATGTCGGCCTCGCGCAGGATTGCGACGTACCGGCGGGCCGCGCGCTCGGACACGCCGAGCTTGTCGCCGAGTTGTTCCGCGGTGATGCCCGGGCTGTTCTGGATCAGCTCCAGGACCATCAGAGTCCGCGCGGTCGGGCTCACGTCGTACGCCATCGCTCACCATTCCGGAAGAAGTCCGTCCGGTTCTGAGAGTAACCCCGGAAGTGCTCACCAGGTGAGCGCTTCGTCTGCGACGATCGGCCGGTGCGGGCGGATCGGTTGGTGGCGCTGCTGTTGCTGATGCAGGCGCGCGGGCGGGTGACCGCGGGCGAGGTCGCGGACGAGCTGGAGATCTCGGTCGCGACCGCGCGCCGGGATCTCGAGGCGTTGTCGGCGGCCGGCATCCCGGTCTATCCCCAGCCCGGCCGGAACGGCGGCTGGCAGCTCGTCGGCGGCGCGCGCACCGATCTGAGCGGTCTGAACGCGGTCGAGGCCCAGGCACTCTTTCTGCTCGTCGGCCCGGCCGCAGCCATCGCACCGGAGGCGAAAGCCGCCCTTCGCAAACTCGTCGGCGCGCTGCCAGGCACCTTCCGCGAGGACGCACAGGCTGCGGCCGATGCGGTGGTCATCGACCCCGCGCGCTGGGGCGAGAACGTGAAGGAGCGCCCCGAGCTGGTACGTCGCCTGCAAGACGCCGTCGTACGCCGGGAGCAGGTCCGACTGGTCTACTCAGGACGCGGCGGGAGCGGTACGTCGGAACGCACCGTCGACCCGCTCGGTCTCGTCGACAAGGACGACGTCTGGTACCTGATCGCAGGGACCACCAACGGTCGACGGACGTTCCGGGTCGACCGGATCAGTACGGCGGCACCGACCGGCGACTCCTTCGAGCGACCGGACGACTTCGAACTGTCATCGGCGTGGGCAGAGATCGTCGAGCGGATGGAGGAACGCCGATCGGGGCTGACGGCAACGGTCCTGCTGGAGGAGCGGTTCGTGTGGGTGATGCAGGACCGGCTCGGCCGCAACTGCGAAGTCGACGGCTCGGACGGCGGCCGCGTCCGGATCAGGGTGACGGCGCCGACGCCGTTGATGATCGCGCAGCACCTCGCGGGCTGGGGCGGATCGATCGAAGTACTCGGTCCGCCGTCGGTTCAGGCGGAGCTGGCGCGTCTTGGCCGGGAATTGACCGACCGGTACGGCTCGATGGACCACCCGGGTGAGTAAGGTGCCATGGTTCAGCGTGTCCCGACACCCCTCCGAAGAGCCTCAGGAACCATTCGTGACCACATCCCCTCCCCAGCCGCCGCAGAACCCGCAGTCCGGTCAGCCGGGCGGCTACGGTCCGCCGCCGCAGCAGTTCCCTCAGTACAGCCAGCCGGGTCAGCAGCCTCCGTACCCGGGCCAGCAGGACCAGCAGTACGGCGGCCAGCCCGGCCAGCAGTACCAGCAGGGCTACCAGCAGCAGTACGCCGGCCAGCAGCAGGCGCCGCCGCAGCAGGCACCGCAGTACGGCCAGTACCAGCAGCCGGGCCAGCACCAGCAGGGACAGCACCAACAAGGACAGTCGTTCCCGCAGCAGGGCTTCGCGCCCCAGGGCCAGATGGTCTGCCGCTTCTGCGGTGGCTACCCGGCCGTCGAGGCGACCGTCCGCGGCCACCAGGGCCTCATCATCTTGATGCGGTTCCTCAAGCTGCAGGGCCCGTTCTGCCGTACCTGCGGGGTCGCGTCAGTCCGCGACATGACCTCGAAGAGCCTTTGGCAGGGCTGGTGGGGCATCGGCTCGTCGATCATCAACCCGATCACGATGCTGATGAACATCGGGCCGATGCAGAAGTTCAAGGCTCTCCCGGAGCCGACGCCGGGCCCGGGCCGGCCGATGAACCCGGGCAAGCCGCTGTTCCAGCGCCCGGCGATCCTCGGCCTGCTGCTGCCGGTCGCGCTGATCGCGGTGATCGTGTTCGCGAACCTGAACTCGACCGAGTCCAAGGCCAAGATCGGTGCCTGTGTCGTGAACAACGGCACCTCCGCGGACCCGGACGTGAAGGTCGTCGACTGCGGCTCGTCCGAGGCCGCGTACAAGATCGTGGACAAGATCGACGACTCCACGGACGACAGCCAGTGCGGTGACAACGCCGACGCCTCGTACGTCTACGAGCACGGCTCGACGAAATACACCCTCTGCCTGACAAAACTCCGCTGACGCGCGCGGGGTCCCGGCAACGCGGGACCCCGCACCATCAGCCGGAGAGGCCCGGGCCGCCTGATTCGGCGGCGATCCGCTCCCATTCCGGTACGCCGCCGCGCAACGGCCAACCCCGCGTACGTACTGCGAACCCCTGCGACACGAGGTCCGCGAAGGCCCGCTGCATCCGCTCGGCCGCACGCTCGGCGCCGGGTACGCCGGCCGCGATCTGGCGCTCGATCGACCCCATCGTCTGCTCGTGCCGAGTGGTCGCGGAGTGGATGACGTCTGCGTGCTCGGCCGGCTCCATGGCCAGGGACAGTTGTACGACGGGCGGCTCGATACCTTCTGCATGCGCCGCGACGAGGCGGCTGTGGCCGTCGAGAATCAGCCAGCCGTCGAACGCACTCACCCACCACAGCAGCAACGGCGGCAGCGTCCCGTCGACCGCCTGCTTCCGGTACGCCTTCACGCGACCAGCGTTCTCGTGAGGCAGCTCCCGCAGCGGCAGCAACCCGTTCCACCCGTCGCCGAACCAGTCCAAGTACGCAGACGGGTACGAGCCCACGAGGTCGCCGTGCATGCTGTACGCCGGTAGCGGGCGCGTCTCCAGTGTCCACGTGCCGGCGTGCAGCGGACCGACGTACGACGCGCGCAGCCAGGCCTCGTACTGGTGCACCCAGCTGGGCTCGCGGCGTATCAGGTCCGCGCGCAGTGGAGGCAGAGGCGACTCGTAGCCACCCGTCCGATGCACCCGTAGGCCGTAGTTGCGCAGGTCGCCCCGTACGAGCAGCACGACTCGCTCCTGCTGCCGCAGCAAGACCCTTTGTCCGGACGCGGCCTAGAGCCGGAGCGCAGGTACTACGGGCTCTGTCACCTGCATCAGTTGTAGAAACCCTCTACCGGGACGCGGGCCTCGTCGTACAGTGCTGGGCCCTCCAGCGGTACGCCGGTGAAGCCGCCGGTTGTCTTGAGTCCGTTCAGCTGGTCGTTCGAGAGCGCGAACACCACCTTGCCGAGCCCGGACCGTGCCAGGGCGCCGGTGCACATCTCGCACGGCTGGCAGCTCGTGTACATGGTCGTGCCGGCCGCGACCTCCGGGGTGAGGTGCTGCGCCGCCCACACCGCGAGCTTCAGCTCCGGGTGGAAGCTGATGTTGTTCTCGCTGTGCGTGGTGTTGTGGTCCTCGGCCAGCACGTCCCCGTCCGGCCCGACCAGCAGCGAACCGAACGGCGCGTCGCCGTCCGCCCGCGACGCGGCAGCCAGCGCGATCGCGCGGCGCAGGAATCCTTCTGCCTCAGGTGTCACTTCGTCTCCAGTTCTCCACGGTCGTCGTATCATCCGATCATGTCTGTGTTCTCACGGCGCCGTCCCAAGTGTGAGCTCTGCCGGCAGGGCGACCCTCGTAACTTCACAGTCAAGGGCCGGAAACTCGTCCCGAAGAGTTTCTGTGAAGAGTGCGAGGCGCGACTCAAGAGCGGCGAGCGGCTCGAGGTCACGGAGAAGACCCTCAAGAAGATCTGCCATCAACTGGATGTGGGCTCGGTCGGCTCGGCCAAATGGGCGGCTTACAAACTCCTGTTGCTGCGCGATCCGCGATCCGCGGATGCCCTGCACGGCTACGCGAGCCAGAAGAACCGGTGGCCCGCGTCCGAGGCCGGGATGGCTTTGGCGGCCATGGACGACCCGCGGGCCGAACCGGCCAAACGCGACGAGTTGGAGGTCCATCCCACCTGGCGGGTCTTCGCGCCGAAGCCGAAAACGCCGGAGGAGGTGT
>DASSDE010000304.1:0-3002 GCA_035697365.1 Kribbella sp.
GTGGCGTCGCCGAGACCGGTGAGGCCGTCGGCCGTGGTGACCTTCAGCGTCACGAAGTTGCGGCCGGGGCTGGTCAGTACGACATCGGTCGCGACGATCTTCATCGCGGCTCCTTCGGGTCGGTGGCGGGACCGGTCGTCTGCCGGACGAGCAACTCGGTCGGCAACTCGGTCGTGAGCGGGGTCGGCGCCGACGGATCGGCGAGGTGCTGGAGAAGGAGGTCGACCGAGCGGCGCCCGGCCTGCTCCTTGGGGATGGCCAGCGTGGTGAGCGCCGGGTGCACCATTGCCGAGGTCTGGATGTTGTCGATGCCGACGACACTGACGTCCCGGGGGACGGCGATCCCGTGCTCGCGGAGCGCGCCGAGCAACCCCATCGCCATCAGGTCGTTGTGCGCGACCACGGCGGTCACGCCGCCGATCAGCACGCCTTCGGCCGCCTCGGCACCGCCTTCGAAGGTGGGCGCGAAATTACCGAGCTCGACCAGTTGGACGGGCACCTTCGCGGTCGCGGCGCGGAGCCCGCGCAGGCGCTCCTTTGTGGACCAGCTCTGCCGCGGACCGGCGACGAATCCGATCCGCCGATGGCCGAGCCCGGCCAGGTGCTCAACGATCAGCAGCGTGCCTTGGGCGTTGTCCGCGGAGACGGACGGGATCGAGGCGGCCCGGCGATTCACCAGTACGACCGGTGCCAGCTCCGCTGCGTCGCGGAGCTCGGCCGGCTTCATCCGGGGAGAGCACAGGATGATGCCGTCGACCTGCTTGGCGAGCGAACGTACGAGACCCAGCTCTGCCGACGCCTGCTCGTCGGTGTCGACGACGAACACCTGGTAGTCGCCGGCGTGCGCCTGGCTCTGGATCCCCTTGACGACGGAGGGGAAGAAGGGGTTCGCGAGATCGGGCAGGATCAGGCCGAGGTTCCCGGTGCGGCCGGTGATCAGGCCTTGCGCAGCCCGGTTCGGCCGGTAGCCGAGATGGTCGGCGACCCGCAGGACGCGCTCGCGGGTGACGGCGTCCACGATCTCGGGGGACGACAGGGCGCGCGACACCGTCGACGCCGACACCCCGGCCACCCTCGCGACGTCGCGGATCGTTACGGCCATCTTGCCTCCTCACCTCAGTCTGAAACCGATTGCAGACCGCGTCAATGCTCAGGGTGGAAACATACCGTGCTCGGTGAAAGTCCAAAAATACAACGATATTCAACGCTTGCCGTACCGGCGAGACTCATGCAACCCTTTTCAGCGCTGATGGGGGCCGCCCGCTCGAAGGAGATGCATCGTGAGAACCGTCCGTGCAGTCAGCTCAGTCGTCGCCGCCGTTTCACTCGTCACCGCCGCCACTGCGCTTCCGGCCGGCGCGCTTCCGGGCGAGGCCTTTCCGGCCGGGGCTGAGGCCGCTGGGACTCCGGTCTCGCTCAGCGCCACGATGGACGGGCGGAACGCTGTGCTCCCGTCCGACCTGCAGGGGTTCTCGGTCGAGTCGGCCGACCTGGCCCACGGCTTCCTGACCAGCCGGCTCCTGGCGCGCCGGCTGAAGACGCTCGGCCCGCACGGCGTGATCCGGATCGGCGGCTACTCGATGGATCTGGTCTGGCCGGCGTTCGGCGCCTGGGCCGGCGCCCCCGCCCCGGCCGAGGCGATCGGCGGCACCGTCGACCAGTCGGACCTCGACAAGCTCGCGCAACTGGTCCGCGACTCCGGCTGGAAGGTCAGCCTCGGCCTGCCGCTGAAGAAGCTCATCGATCCCGCGAAGATCAAGGACCCCACCAAAGACCCGTCGCCCGCGGTGACGCTGGATCAGGCCGTCGCCGAGGTCCGCGCCGCGTACGCGACCCTGGGACGCGGGCTGGTCGCGGTCGAGGTCGGGAACGAGTACGACAACGTGACGACGCTGACCGCGAGCGAGATGTGGTCGGAGATGAAGCGCTTCCAGGCCGCCATCGACGCCGCGCTGCCACACGCGGGCATCAAGGTGATCGGGCCGTCGGCGAACACCGCCGTGACCAATACCCGGCTCGAGGACTTCATGACGGCGGTCACCACCGACACACAGACCACTCCTGGGCGGGTGCTCGAGGAGATCTCCTCGCATCTGTACCCGGGCAGCCACTGCGGGTCCTCGACGACGACGATCGCGGCGCTGCTGAGTACGGCGAAGTACCAACAGGTACAGGGCAAACTCGAAGGGATCACCGCCCTCGGGGCGCAATTGCCGCACCCGGTCCCGATGACTATCAACGAGTCGAACAGCGCGTCGTGCAGCGGCATGCCAGGCGTCAGCGACAGCTACGCGATGTCGCTGTGGTCGCTCGACTACCTGCTCCAGACCGGGCGCGCGGGCCTCGACCGGCTGCAGTTCCACACGAACACGGCAGCGATCTGTGGTGACTTCAAGGCCCGTACGTCGCCGGACTACCCGATCTCGTACCGTTACTACGGCGCCTTCTGTGCCCCCGACCAGCAGCACCTGGACGCCGAGCAGCTCGCGGCATCTCCCTTGTACTACGGACTTTGGGCGTTCCATCAGGTGCCCGTCGGCCGGTACTTGGACCTTGATGTTCCGCAGGACCAGCTCGGTGCAGTACGGGCGTACGCGGTTCAAGGACGCGATGGCAAGGTGACGCTCGTACTGATCAACCTGCAGGATCCGGCTGCTGCCGAAAGCACCACGCAGGACGTGACCGTGCAGCTGCCGGGAAGGTTCTCACGCGGGACCGCCGTCACGCTGTCCTCCGCTGACACCACCGGCCTGGCGTCGCTCGACTCCGCCGCGATCACGCTCGGCGGCCAGCAGGTCGATCCGTCAGGTGCGGTCACCGGACACCGTACGAGTAAGCCGGTCGCGGTCGCCGGATCCCGGACGACCGTGCACGTCGCTCCGGGGACTGCCCAAATCGTCACCCTGGTGCGCTGAGCCATGCGCCGGGCCGTTCTCACCACGTTGTGCCTGGGCCTTGGTGTCCAGCTCGTCGCGACGCTCGCCGCGCACGCCGAACCCGAC
>DASSDE010000305.1:0-3808 GCA_035697365.1 Kribbella sp.
GGCGCCGGCCTGTACGCGATGTGCGGGCCGGGCTTCTCGCCGGACGCGTGTGTCGCGCTGCCGACGGCGAAGATCGCGGTGATGGGTCCGGAGGCGGCGATCAACGCCGTGTACTACAACAAGATCCAGCAGATCGAGGACGAGGGCGAACGGGTCGAGTACGTCTCCAAGCTGCGCGAGGAGTACGAGACCGACATCGACATCCTGCGGCTGGCCGCCGACCTGGTCATCGACGCGATCGTCGAGCCGGAGAACCTGCGCACCGACCTGATCGCCCGGCTCGCCGCGGCCCAGTCCAAGGACCGAACATTCTCGCACCGCCGGCACGGGGTCCCGCCGGTCTAGATAGGGTCGAACCCATGAATGCAAACGATTTCGCGGGGCGGGTTCGAGGCCGGGAGAAGCTGGTCGGGTACTGGGTCACCTTGGATTCGCCGGCGGCTGCGGAGCGGATCGGGCGGCTCGGGTACGACTACGTGGTGCTCGATGCGCAGCACGGGCTGATCGGGTACCAGGGGCTGATGACCGGGCTGCTGGCGATCGATGCGGGCGCTGCGATCGGTCCGCGGCCGTCGGTCGGCCTGGTGCGGGTCGAGGCGAACGATCCGACGCCGATCGGGCGCGCGCTGGATGCCGGAGCGACCGGTGTGATTGTGCCGTTGGTCGACAGTGCGGACGACGTGGCGCGGGCGGTGCGGGCGGCGAAGTACCCGCCGGTGGGTGTGCGGTCGTTCGGGCCGATGCGGGCGTCGCTGCGGATAGGCCCGGTGCCGGCGGACAGCAACGACGCGACCGTCGTACTCGCCATGATCGAGACACCGCTCGGCCTGCAGAACGTCGCCGAGATCTGCGCGACGCCGGGGCTCGACGGCGTGTACGTCGGTCCGTCCGATCTCAGTCTCGCGCTCGGCGCGCGCTTCCCGGGGGATCCGGAGGTGAACGGCCCGTTCGAGGAGGCCGTCGAGTTGATCGCGCGGACCGCACGGGAGGCCGGGGTGGCTGCGGGCATCCACACGTTCGACGGTGAATCCGCGAAGAAGCGGCTGGCGCAGGGGTACACGTTCGCCACCGTCGCCTCCGACCTCAGCCACCTCGAGGCGATCGCCGCGGCGCACCTGGAGACGGCGCGCTCGGAGTAGGTTCTGCACAGGACAGTGAGGAGGCCGGAATGAGGGCACCGGAGCGTGGGGCGTTGCCGCTGGGACTGGCGGCAACGCTTGGTCGGGCGTACGGGCGACTGACCGAGACCGTGCAGGGGCTGAGCGACGCGGACTTCGAGCGCGAGACCCGCTGCCCGGGCATGCCCGTCGGTCCGCTGCTGGTGCATCTGCTGTACGACGCCGAGCGCGCGCTGATCGCGTTCGCGAGCCCGGCTGTTGTCGAGCCGGATCGCGACTTCGTGACGTACTGGCAGGACTTCCCGCCGCAGCCCGACGGCGACACCAGCTTCGTACGGAGTGTGGCGGCGGCGTACCGGAAACCCGGCCTGCTTGTGCAGCACTGGCGTGAGGTGTCCGAAGCCGCCGTCCGAGCGGCGGCTGCCGGGCTGGCGACCAAGGGCCATCGGGTCGAGACGCAGGGTCATGTCCTGCGCGCGGCCGACTTCGTCGCGACTTTGGTGCTTGAGGCAACGGTCCATCACCTCGACCTGATCGTGGGCCTGCCTGATGCCCCGGAGCCGGATCCGGAAGGGCTGCAGGTCACCGCGCGCACGCTCGACGGCCTGTTCGGCCCGGAGGCGTGGGACGAGATCGCCTGGGACACGACGACGTACATCCTGAAGGCGACCGGACGCGAGCCGTTGAACGACGCCGACCTGGACATGCTCGGGCCGCACGCGAGCCGGCTGCCGCTCCTCGGTTAGAACACGCCGGCGAAGGGGTCCTCCAGGTCGTTCCAGTCGAGGCTGGCGAGCTCGGACTCGGTGAGCAGGCACGCATCGAGGACGGCCTGCAGGCGCGCGGGATCGAGGCCCATGCCGGTGGCGACGACCGTGCATTCGGCGAGGTGTTCGGTCTCGGACCATTCGCCGAGCATCCCGAGCGAGGCGCTGTAGCCGGCTGACTCCCAGCGGACACGCTGCGTCGGGCGGTTCGCCAGCCAAACCACGCCGCGGCTGCGCACAACACCGTTGACGATGTCCTCGAGGGCATCGTTCAGCCGGGCCGGATGCAACGGGCGCGTCGAGCGCCACAACACCGTCGTCACCCCGTCGTCGCTCGGCTGCACCCGATCCGACGTCGCCAGCTCGCCCGCCCATGCCTCCGCCGCGTCGAAGTCGAATCGGCCGGTCCACGCGACCCGTCCCTCCGGTACGCCGGACGCGCCCGCCTGCACCACCGCGGTCCGCGGGTTCAGATGCTCGAGCAGGTGCTCCAGCCGCTCGGTCGCCGTACTGCGATGGGCGTTGGCGAGCACGCATACGTCGGCGTACTCGATCTGACGTGCGGTCAGCTCCGCAACGTTCCGCCGATCGGGCACGCCGAGGGCGAGACCGCGCTCGGCGAGCAGCTCATCACCGGACAGTTGCGCGACGAGCAGTACGGCGTCGACGACGCAGGTGACCGTGTCGACGACGATCTCCGGGAGCACCGAGTCCAGCGTGCTGACCAGCGGTCGCGCCTCCATCGCAGGCGGGGCGGCGAGCACGATGTGATCCCAGTGCGCGCGAGCGGCGAGCGTTTCGAGCAACGGGACCAGCGACTCGATCAGCTGGCAGGCGCCGCAGTCGTCCCCGACCGTGAACTCGCCCGCGTCGATCGGCCCCGAACTGTCCTGCACGCGCCAGGACAGCACGCCGCGACCGGGCAGCTCGTCCTGGTCCACCACCACGACCACGGTGGTGGCGTCGGTCATCGCCTCCAGTACGGGCACCCGCAGAGTCGCGGAAAGCCCCACCAACAAGGACAACGGAGTTTTCGCTTGGGCGGTCATCTCTCGAGTATATGAAAACGGTTTTCATCAGTCCAGGCCGCCCGGCGTGTCCGAAAAGTAGCGGGCGCCGATGCCGATCTTCTGATAGGCAAAGGACATGGCGATCGAGATCGGGAAGTTCGCGGGTGCGTGGGAAGAACTGCTGGAGCTTCTGGACCTGGCGTTTTCGGCGCCATGGAGCGACGAGCAGTACGAGACGGAGCGGCGGATCTGGGAGCAGGAGCGCAGCGTCGTCGCGAGTGAGGACGGGCAGCTGGTCGGGCATACCGGCACATTCACGCTGCAGCTGTCAGTGCCCGGCGGGCAGCTGCCGACCGCGGGCGTGACGATGGTCGGCGTCCGGCCGACGCATCGGCGGCGCGGCATCCTGCGCGACCTGATGCGTACGCAGCTGACGGAGATCCACGAGGCGGGCGAAGCGCTCGCGGCGCTGACCGCGAGCGAGCCGGTGATCTACCCGCGCTTCGGGTACGGGTTGGCGAGCGACCACCAGGAGATCGTCGTACCGAAGGAGTCGCGCACCCTGCGTCCGGTGGCCGGCATCGACGACGTGCGGATCCGGTACGTCGACGTACGGGAGAGCCTGCCGCGCTGCGCCGAGTTGCGGAACCGGCTCGCGCTCGAGCGGCCCGGGATGTTCCAGCACGACGACCGCTGGCAGCAGTACACGATCAACGACAGCCTGGTGAGCGCCGCCACGAGCGCGTCGAAGCTGCGCTGCGTCGTCGCCGAGCGGGACGGCGAGCTCACCGGCTTCGCGCACTACCGGACGAAGCGGGCGGAGAAGGGGTACGTCGAGGTGCGGCGGGTGCACGCGACCGACCTCGCATCGCACGCGGCGCTGTGGCGGTACCTGCTCGAACCGGACCTGCTC
>DASSDE010000306.1:0-3184 GCA_035697365.1 Kribbella sp.
CCACGTCGGTGAACCGCGGGTCCACGAGCAGCTTCGCGAACTCGGCGTCGTAGAACTGCGCGTCGTGCAGGTGCTGGAGCTTGGTCGGCGCCTCGGACATCTCCTTGGCGGCACCCCAGGTGGGGTCGTCGCCCCGGTTCAACTGCGCCAGCAGGTCGTGGCTGCGCTGCCGGTAGTGCGCCGCCTCCTCCTTGCTGAGCAGGCCTTTCACCAGCACGAAGCCCTGGTCGGCGTACTGCTGCGCGAGCGACGACAACTCGGGCCGCTGCGATGTGATCGTCATGTCGGAGTACCTCCTGATCGGGTACTTCGAGCCTACGAACTCCCGGCGTCCGGGCGGCAGGACCGCACCGGACGCCGATGTTCGTCAAACGGACATGCCTACTCGTCGGTGGGTTCCTCGACCGGTACGTCGATCGGCCGCAGCCGGGCCCACAGCACGAACAGGGCGGCGAACACGAGCATCCCGATGCCGCCCCAGAGGTTGATGTTGATCCCGGCCGCCTTGTCCACCTCGGCCTGACTCTCGGCGATCCCGAGGATCGTCAGCACCACCCCGTAGATGCCGACCAGGAGCGCGATCACGACCCGGATGTCGAACGCCCCGGCCTTCTTCTTGTCTGCCATCACACTGCTCCTTGTCAGGCGAAGATGATGTTCAGGACGATGGTCAGCGCGAGCGAGATGCCGGCCAGCAGCACCGGCTTGCGGTACCAGCCGCCGTCACCGGCGGCCGCCACCTCGGTACGCTGCTCCTTCGGCGTCAGCGAGTACACCAGACCCACCAGCTCGGACTCCTTCTTCGGCTTGGTCATCACGCTGACCAGGACGCTGATCAGGATGTCGACCACGAACGCCGCACCGGCCCCGACGAAGCTGGCGCCCTGACCAGGCAGGTTGATCACGCCGTTCTCGGACAGTACGTAGACCACGACCGCCGTCGCCGTACCGCTGACCAGGCCGATCCAGCCGGCCGCCGCGGTCATCCGCTTCCAGAACATACCGAGGATGAACGTCGCGAACAGCGGTGCGTTGAAGAACGAGAACAACTGCTGCAGGTAGTCCATCAGGTTGCTGTAGCCGGAGGCGATCGCCGCGGTGCCGATTGCGATCAGCGTGCCGCCCACGGTCACCCAGCGGCCGGTCCGCAGGTAGAAGTCGTCGGGCCGGTCCTTGATCACGTACCGCTCGATGATGTCGTACGACATCACGGTGTTGAACGAGCTCAGGTTCGCCGCCATACCGGCCATGAACGACGCGAGCAGGCCCGTGATCGCCAGGCCCAGCATGCCGTTCGGCAGCAGGTCGCGCATCAGCAGCAGCAGCGCGTCGTTGTAGTCGACCTCACCTTTGCCGGTCGCCTTGAACTGCGCCAGTTCCGGTACGACGACCGCGGCGATGATGCCGGGGATGATCACGATGAACGGGACGAACATCTTCGGGAACGAGCCGATGATCGGGGTCCGCCGGGCGGCCGACATGTTCTTCGAGGCGAGCGCCCGCTGCACCTCGGTGAAGTTGGTCGTCCAGTACCCGAACGAGAGCACGAAGCCGAGGCCGAACACGATGCCGATCACCGACAGGAAGCTGTTGCTGAAGCCGCTCAGCGCGTTCCCCGGCCAGGCCGACATCTGCTCAGCCCCACCCGGCGACGCGGTCACCTTGTCGACCAGGCCCTGCCAGCCGCCGACCTTGTGCAGGCCGACCAGCGTCAGCGGCAGCAGCGCGGCGACGATCACGAAGAACTGCAGCACCTCGTTGTAGATCGCCGCGGACAGGCCGCCGAGCGTGATGTAGCTCAGCACGATCGCCGCGGCGACGATCACCGACACCCAGATCGGCCAGCCGAGCAGTACGTTCACGATGGTCGCCAGCAGGAACAGGTTCACGCCCGCGATCAGCACCTGGGCGAGCGCGAAGCTGATCGCGTTCACCAGGTGCGCGGGCTTGCCGAACCGGCGGAGCATGAACTCCGGCACGCTGCGCACCTTGGAGCCGTAGTAGAACGGCATCATCACGACGCCGAGGAACAGCATCGCCGGCACCGCGCCGATCCAGAAGTAGTGCACGGTCGGGATGCCGTACTGGGCACCGTTCGCGGACATGCCCATGATCTCGATCGCGCCGAGGTTGGCCGAGATGAAGGCCAGGCCGGTCACCCAGGCCGGCAACGACCGCCCGGACAGGAAGAAGTCCAGGCTGCTCGAGACCGCGCGTCTGGCCAGGTAGCCGATGCCCAGCACGAAGCCGAAGTACACGGCGATGATGATGTAGTCGATCGCCGTCGCATCCAGTCTGAGGATGGATTGTTGCGGAAGCATCAGCCCTCCGGATCATCGCCTATGACTCATCGTGGTGTTACCGGTGAGGAACGTTACTCCTACTTTCAACCATGGACACACAGACCCGCGCAGCCGTTCTCCACCCGGATCTCCACCCGTGGTCGGTCCACTGAGAAGACCGTGCAGACCTACCGTCCGTGACATGAGCTTCGGAACCCTGCCCAACGCACTGGTCGTGATCGCCGTCGTAGTCGTCGTCCTCGCCCGGCGGCTGTCCTGGTCCGAGCTGGAGAACTCCGACACCGACGTCTGGCGGGGGCCGCTGATCCTGGTCGGCGTCGGTATCTACCAGCTGTACGACCAGCACGGCGGTCTAGGCGCCGTCGAGGTCGTCCTGCTGGTCGTGGGCGCCGTGGTCGCGCTGATCGCCGGTGTGGGCTGCGGCCGGGTCGCGCAGGTCGAGCGGCGCGCCGGGAAGGTGTTCTTCCGGCTCGGGATGCCCGGACTCGGCATCATGGTGGCGTACCTGGCCATCCGGCTCGGGCTCGCGGGACTCGGTCACCTGCTCGGTGCCTCGGTCGCCGGCGGCGGCGCGCTGATGGTCTCGATGGGTGCGAACCTGTTGACCCAGTCGCTGATCATCCAGAGCAAGGCGAGCCAGATGGCCGAGGAGTACACCAACCAGTGAAGCTGAAGGCGCTGCTGCCCGCCCGTCCGCACGGAGAGAGCGGCTGGGTCGGCCGCGTCCTCACCACGGGTGTAGCGGTCGCCGTGCTCGCCACCGCGCGGCCGGAGCCGGCCGACTCGTGGGTCTGGGCAGTGCTCGTCACCGGCTTCGTCGTGTTCGTCGTCGGCTCGTTCCTGATGGCAGCCCGTCCGTACGTGTCGTTCGGCCTGCTCAC
>DASSDE010000307.1:0-6095 GCA_035697365.1 Kribbella sp.
ACCAGCTCTACGACATCGAGCGCGCGGTCCGGAACGCCGAGGCGGCGTCCGGCCTGCACTTCTCGGTGTACGTCGGTGGTGCCGACTCCGAGACCCGTCCGTTCGCGATCGAGCTGCTGAACGAGCTCGACGACCCGGACAACACCGTCCTGGTGTACGTCGACCCGGCCGGCCGCCGGCTCGAGATCGTCTCCGGCGAGCAGGCCCGTCGGCAGCTGTCGGACACATCTGCCGGTCTGGCCGCCCTGACCATGCAGACGTCGTTCGCCACCGGCGACCTGGCCGGTGGTCTGGTCACCGGTGTGCAGCAGCTGGGCACCCACGCGCACCAGGCGCCGCTCCTGCACGCGAACAACGAGCCCCACAAGCTCTGACATGGCTCCACTGCAGCCGCATCGCATCGAGCTCGGCGATGTGGTCCTCCGCCCGTTCGTCGCGTCCGACGAGGCGGCGGTGGCTGCGGCGCTCGAGGATCCCGGCATCCTGCGCTGGACGGCCGGGACCGCGGTCATCAGCTCACCGGCGGCACTCCGCGCCCGTCGGTGGCTGGAACCGCGGATCGACGGCTGGCTGCACGGCAATGCGATCTTCGCGATCGCCGAGCGTGACACCGACCGAGTGATCGGCAACGTGGCCCTGCGGGATGTCCACCGCGTGCCCGACCAGGCCGTCGCGGCGTACTGGGTGAGTCCAGCCGCCCGTGGCCGGCGGCTCGGCGCTCGCGCACTGGACGCCGCGGCGCGATGGGCGTTCGCTGCCGATGGCCCACGTCTGCATCGCATCTCCCTCGATCACTCACTGGTGAACGAGGGGTCATGCCACGTCGCGCTCCGCGCCGGGTTCCAGTTCGAGGGCGTCATGCGCGACTACTACGTCGAACCCACCGGTCAGCGGCACGACTCGCATCTGCACGCCCGGCTCGCAACTGACGACGTACCTCAGCCGGCGGCCGGTTCGTAGGTCGGGCAGGGGGTCGGGTAGACGGCCTGCGTGCGCGGGTCCTGGCAGAGGTTCAGGACCTGCGCGGACGAGGTGCCGGGGCCGAGGTAGACGATCCACGTACCGGTAATCGGGGTCAGGGAACTGTTCGCCAGGCCCGGGTACTGACCGTCTGCCAGCATCGCCTTCGCGGGAATGCCGGCTCGGGTGATCTTCGCCGCGGCGTCCTTCGCCCCCTGACCCGCATTTGCCGGGTACTTGTCGAGGACGGCGATCCACTGGCCCTTCTTGAACTTCGGTGCGGTCGGGCCGGTGTCCACCGCCGGTGGCGTGGTCGTCTGGGCCTTGACTGTCGGTTTGACCGTTGGCTTGGCCGCCGAGTTCGACACCGGCGGCTTTCGATCGCCCTTCGAGGCCCCTCCGGTCGGGCTCGTGCTCGCGGCAGGCGGTGCCGCGGCGCCGTCGTCGGTCCCGGACCCCATTCGCAGTCCGTCGGCCACCGGGTCCGGGCTCGTGCCGCGGGTCAGGATGAACGCGAACACCGCGACGATCGCCAGCGTGGCCACGATCGCCGCCCCGACGGCGCTGTGTGAACGCTGGGCCTTCCGCGACCGAACGGGTGCGGAGCCCTGGCGGGCTGCAGCCTTCTGCTGTTTCCGGGCAACCCTGGCGGGCGGCTTCCGGTGATCGACGCGTGTCACGGCAAGGGCCCCTCCCCAGAACACCCCTGGACGGATATATCCGGTGCAGCTTAAACCGCCCGACCCAAGAAGTGAGCCACTTTCAGGTGGCAAGAATCTCTTTCCCCGTAAGGGAATCGCACAACGCACCCACCCCCTCACAGTGCGCCGACGAACAATCGTTTGACCTTCACCGAGCGAATCGGTCCAACCACCGATCGCCAGCTCTCTTGACCTAGAGGGCGCTCTAGTTGGTTGGCTCGCCACATGCGTTATTTGACGATTGGGAGCGACCCCGCGCGGCAGCGCCGGGTCAGCCGGATCGCCCTCGGGGCGATGCTGATGGGGACGACGACCGACGAGACCACCTCGTTCGCGGTGCTCGACCGGTACGTCGAGCGCGGTGGGACGTTCATCGACACGGCCAACAACTACGCGTTCTGGGTGAACGGGACTCAAGGCGGCGAGTCCGAGCAGCTGCTCGGACGATGGCTGAAGAGTCGCGGGGTGGGAGACGAGATCACCATCGCGACCAAGGTGGGCGGGCGGCCGCCGCAGCCGGCCAACCAGCTGAGTGAGCACCTGGAGGGGTTGGCGCCGGAGGTGATCAAGGAGTCGCTGGCCCGCAGCCTGCACAATCTGGGCCGCGACCACGTCGATCTGTACTACGCCCACATCGACGACCTCGCCGTACCGCTGGAGCAGCAGGTGGAGACGTTCGGGGCGCTCGCGAAGGACGGAACTGTCGGACTGATCGGACTCAGCAACTACTGGACCTGGCGGATCGAGCGGTACCGGGCACTGGCCGCAGAGGCGGGTCTGCCGGGGTACGACGTGCTGCAGTACCACCACACGTACTTCCGGGCTCGGACCGACCTCGGTGGTCTCCGCTCCAAGGACGGCAGCATCGGTGTGGCCGAGGGCAACCTGCTCAGCTACCTGCGTGCAGAGCCTGGTCTGACGCTGGTGGCGTACTCACCTCTGCTGAGTGGCGGGTACGTACGTGCGGACAGGCCGCTGGACGAGTCGTACGACCACGCCGGCACCAGGGCGCGCAAGATCGCACTGGACCAGGTTGTCAGCGAGACAGGTGCCACGGCGAACCAGGTGGTGCTCTCCTGGCTAACAGGTGGTGAGGTACCGACCGTTGCTCTGGTGGGCGCGTCCTCGGTGGCGCAGATCGACGAGAGCCTCGCAGCCGACGACCTCGAGCTCACTCCGGACCAGCGCGCCAGGCTCGACGCTGCCGGCCACAACTAGCAACTAGATGCCGGAGGGGATGCCGTTGGGTTGGGCTTGGGGACGGGTGTCGAGGGCGTCGTCCAGCCAGGCGTCGACATCGACGTCCGCGGACAGGATGTGATCGACGTACGCGGTCCGCTCGTGACTGAGTACTTCGAGCTCCCAGACGCACGGCGCGGCACCGATCGGGGCCGGGCGCAGATCGTCGACGTCCATCCCGCTGAAGATGCTCAACCTGGACTGGAAGTCCTTCGCCCAGCTCTGGACGACCAGGTAGATGCCGTCGTCACCCAGATGCAGGACGACGACGCCGAGTCCGACCGATCCCATCGCGTCGTCGAACTCCAGTTGCCGGGTTGCGGTGGCCTGGGCGGTCTCGACCATCTGGTCGTCCCACTGCCGTCCGCGGGCCGTGATGACGTACGGCTTCACGAGACGGTTGGGGTACCGCCAGGGCATCAGGGGAGTGACGGGGCGGGGTCGGTACGCGTCTGCGAGTCCGGTCAGCGCAACAGCTGCCGCACCGGCCAGGGCGGGGTCAGAGGCGGGCACCGCCCCAGTCCTACCATGCCGGCAGTTGACGTCCGAAGAACTGAGGTGCACAGACCTCAGTTCTTCGGACGCAAGAGACGTGAGAGGTCAGGCGTCGGTGGCCTGGGCGGCGATTGCGCGAGTCAGGTCCGCTTGGGCCTCGGTGACGTACCGCAGCGTCGGGGCGTCGACCGACGACGACTCTGCCGCCAGCCAGTCGGTCAGCGCGTCCAGTGCCGACTGGTCGGCCAGGTGCCGTGGCGACAGGCCCACCAGTACGTTCTCGCCCATCGACGAGCCGAGGCGGGTGTACACGTCCTTGGCCGTGCTCAGGTACTTCTCGACGTACGGCCGCAGCACGTCCTCCTGACCGGGCTGCTGGAAGCCGAGGATGGTCCGGAACTGGGTCTCGTTCGGGGTGTCCTCGGACTCGACCGCCATCTGCCAGGCTTCTGCCTTCGCCTCGGCGGTCGGCCGCGCGGCACGGGCCTGCGCGGCCCGTTCCTGACCGGTGATCGTGGTGTCGCGGGTGAGCTCGTCGTCGATCTCGTCCGCGCCGATCCGGCCGAGCCGGGCCAGTGCCACGATCAGCGTCCAGCGCAGATCGGTGTCGATGATCAGGCCCTCGGGCAGGTCACGGCCGTCGAGCCAGCCGGTGAGCCGCTCGGCCCCGGCGTCGGAGAACACCGCCGAGCTGTACGCGCGGACGAATGCGAGTTGGTGATCGCTGCCCGGCTTCGACTCGGCGACCAGAGCGGCCAGCGCCTCCTCGACCTGTGCGCGCAGCGCGGGCCGGTGCTGCGGAGCCGCGAACTGGTTGATGGTGCTGTTCGCCTGGTTGAGCAGGGAGCGGACGCCGGTCAGGTCGGTCTCGGCCCGGATCCCGCGCAGCACGATGCCGACGTACTGGCTGGCCGGCATCTCCGCGTCCCGGGTCATGTCCCATGCCGCGCCCCAGGCGAGTGCCCTGGGCAACGATTCGGTGAGCTGGTCGATCGACTCCACCAGCGTCGCCCGGGAGCGTTCGTCCAGCCGGATCTTCGCGTAGGTGAGGTCGTCGTCGTTCAGCAGGACCAGGTCCGGCTGGGTCGCGCCGGTCAGCTCCGGGATCTCGGTCCGCGGCCCGTCGATGTCGACCTCGAAGCGCTCGGTCCGCACCAGGCCGGAGTCGGTACGCCGGTACAGGCCGACCGCGAGGCGGTGCGGCCGCAGTACCGGGAACTTCTCGGTCGCGGTCTGCTCGATCGCGAACGAGGTGAACGCACCGGCGGAGTCGACGGCGAAGTCGGCGCGCAGCGTGTTCACACCGGCGGTCCGCAGCCAGCGCTCGGTCCAGTCGTCCAGGTCCCGCCCGGACGCCTTCTCCAGCGGCTTGAGCAGGTCGGTCAGCTCGGTGTTGCCGAACGCGTGGTCGTGGAAGTACTCCTTCAGCGCGGTGATGAAGGTTTCCTCACCGACGAACGCGACCAGCTGCCGCAGCGTCGACGCGCCCTTGGCGTACGTGATGCCGTCGAAGTTCACCTCGACGGCGTGGAAGTCGATCATGTCGGCCGCGATCGGGTGCGTCGAGGGCAGCTGGTCCTGCCGGTACGCCCAGTTCTTCCGGGCGTTGCAGAACGTGGTCCACGCGTCGGAGTACTTCGTCGTGGCGACCACCTGCGCCCAGTGGCTCGCCCATTCGGCGAACGACTCGTTGAGCCACAGGTCGTCCCACCAGGTCATCGTGACCAGGTCGCCGAACCACATGTGGGCCAGCTCGTGCAGGACGGTGTTGGCGCGCGACTCCAGCTCCGCATGCGTCGTACGGCTGCGGAACAGGTACTCGTCGCGAAGCGTCACGCAGCCCGCGTTCTCCATCGCACCCATGTTGTACTCCGGCACGAAGGCCTGGTCGTACTTGTGGAACGGGTACGGCGTACCGAACGCTTCCTCGAAGAGCGCGAAGCCCTGCTTGGTGACCTCGAACAGGTCGTCCACGTCGAGCGCGTCCTTCAGCGACGGACGGCACAGCAGCGAGAGCGGGTACGTCCCGTGCGGGCCCTCGTACACGTCGGTGACCACGTGGTACGGCCCCGCGACCACGGCGGTGATGTAGGTCGAGATCCGCTCGGTCGGCGGGAACTCCCAGCGAGCCAGCTCCTCGCCGTTCTCCCCCTGATACGGGATCGGCTCCGGGGTCGGAGCGTTCGAGATGACGACCCAGCGGGCCGGTGCGGAGACGGTGAACGTGAAGGGCGCCTTGAGGTCGGGCTGCTCGAAGGTGGCGAACACCCGGCGGGCGTCCGGTACCTCGAACTGGGTGTAGAGGTAGGTCTCCTTGTCGGCCGGATCGACCGAACGGTGCAGCCCTTCACCGGTCCGTGAGTACAGGCAGTCGGCGACCACCCGGAGTTCGTTGCGCTCCGCCAGCCCGTCGAGCTGCAGGCGGGCGCCGTCGTACACCGCGTCCGGGTCCAAGGTGGCGCCGTTCAGCGTCACCTCGCGGACCTTGTCCGCGATCAGATCCGCGAACGTACTCGCGCCGGCCTCGGCGGTGAACGTGATGGTGGTCACCGAGGGGTACGTCGGTGCGCCGGTCGGGGCGGTGGCCAGATCGAGTTCGATCGCGTAACTCACGTCACTGACCACGCCCGCACGGGAACGCGCCTCGTCGCGCGTCAGGTTGGTTCCAGGCATGTCGGCATCCTATGCACCTGGTTCTGG
>DASSDE010000308.1:0-5184 GCA_035697365.1 Kribbella sp.
CTGCGTACCACCGAGCACGATCCCGATCGCAACGCCCATCGCGAGGAACGGGGCGATCTGGTGCGCCGGCAGCAGCAGCGCGGCGAACACGATCAGGATCCACACCACCAGACCGGCCGCGATCGTCCGGTGCGCGCCGTACCGGTGCGCGACCCGGCCGAAGACCAGCGCCCCGAAGAACGCGACCAGTTGCACGAGCAGGATGGTTGCGATCAGCACCTGTGTCTCGAAGCCGAGCTGCTTCTCGCCGTACGTCGACGAGACCGAGATGACGGTCTGGATGCCGTCGTTGAAGAACAGGTACGCGATCAGGAACAGCATCGTCATCCGGTACGCGCGCATGTGCTTGAGCGTGGCCGAAAGTTGCCCGAAGCTCTGCCGCACCAGGCTGCCGCTGCGAACCTGCTCGACGTTCCGCGGCGGCCGGTTCCGGAGCCGGAGGAACGGGAAGAACGTGAACAACCCCCACCACAACCCTGCACTCAGCAGGCTGAGTCTGACAGCGGTGCCCTGGCTCAACCCGAGCGCGTCGTGGGCGGTGACGACCGCGAGGTTGACGAGCAGCAGCAGGAACCCGCCCGCGTACCCGAAGGCCCAGGCGCGGGACGACACCGTGTCGCGGTCGTCGGGCGGCGCGATGTCGATCAGGATCGAGTCGTACACCACGAGCGAGGACCCCAGACAGAGGTTCCCGATGAGCAGCAGCAGCGCGCCGAGCTGCCAGCGCCCGCCGCCGACGAACACCATGCAGCTCGCCGCGATCGCCCCGGTCCAGGCGAAGCCGCACATCAGCAGCTTCTTGTTCTCCAGCCGGTCCGCGATCGCGCCGACCACCGGCAGGAAGAGCGCCGACACCAGCGTCGCGACCGTGACGACGTAGAACGCCAGCGAGCCGGGGGAGATGCCGAGCCCGAGCACGTCCAGGTTCGTCCGGCAGGGGTTGTCGCTCGTGCCGACGTACCCGCAGGCGGCGCTCTCCGCGACCGACGTCAGGTACGGCGCGAACAGGACGGTGCCCGTGGTGGTGACATAGCCCGAGTTCGCCCAGTCGTAGAGACTGAACCCCCAGTACTCGCGCTTGTCGACCGCCGCCGGAGCGGAGAGGAATCCCATGCGCGGAAGTGTGTCATTTCCGCCGGTCGTCGCGGCGTACCAACGGATAACACTTCAGTGCCGCCACTGACCCCGCTCGATCAGCACGTCGCGGAGCACGTCGGTGCGATCGGTGATGATGCCGTCCACGCCCGCGTCGAGCATCCGGCGGATCGCGTCCGGATCGTCGACGGTCCAGACGTGCACCTGCTTGCCACGCGAGTGCGCGCGCCGGATCAGGCCGGGCGTGAGCAGATGGAAGGCGCCGTACCGCTCCGGGATCTGCAGGCAGGCGCCCTTCGAGCCGAGCGCGAACGGCAGGAAGCGGATCAGCGCTACCTCCCACTCGCCGTACCCGGTGCACAGCTCCGGGCCGAGCAGCTTGCGGATCCGCCCGACCCGCGACTGGGAGAACGAGGAGATGCAGACCCGCTGGATCGCGTTCGCGGCCCGGAGGACCTGTGCGGACGGCTCGAGCCCGCCCTCGGCCTTGATGTCGAGATTGAACCGGACGTCCGGGAAGTGTTCGAGCAACTCGTCCAGCCGCGGGATCGGTTCGTGACCGTTGATCCGCGCCTTGCTGACCTCGGACCAGGGCAGGTCGGCGATCGCGCCGCTGCGATCCGTGACGCGGTCCAGCCGGTCGTCGTGGAACGCGACCACGACGCCGTCGCTGGTCGCGTGCAGGTCGGTCTCCAGGTACCGGTAGCCGAGGTCGACGGCGTTCTGGAAGGCGTGCAGGGAGTTCTCGTACCCGATGTTGTCCGGGTGCTTCGCGCCGCCCCGATGCGCCATCGCGATCGGTCCGTCGTGGTCGAGGT
Source organism: Kribbella sp. (assembly GCA_035697365.1). Taxonomy (GTDB): domain Bacteria; phylum Actinomycetota; class Actinomycetes; order Propionibacteriales; family Kribbellaceae; genus Kribbella. The sequence continues at coordinate 1,914 of DASSDE010000308.1, forward strand.
ACTGGTACACGCTTGAAGTATGTACCGTTGGGGCAGTGACCTTGAGATCCCGCCCCGACCTCTGGACCCTCGATCCGGACGTCCTGCACCTCAACCACGGCTCGTACGGCGCTGTGCCGCGGCGGACGCAGGAGGTGATGGCGAGCCTGCGGACCGAGATGGACGCGAACCCGATGGTCTGGTTCCGGACCGTCGCCGACCGCCTGACCGCCAGCCGGCTGGCGCTGGCCGCGTTCCTGGAGACCGACCCGGACGGCTTCGCACTGGTGCCGAACGCGAGCGCCGGTGTGACGGTCGCGCTGCAGACGCTGCCGATCCCGGCGGGCAGCCGGATCGTGCTGACCGACCACGCGTACGGCGCCGTCCGGTACGCCGCCGAGCGGTTCGCGAAGGAGCGCGGCGCCGAGGTCGTGAAGGTGGCGATCCCGCTGGAGGCCGACGACGCGACTGTGGTCGCGCTGATCGCGGACCAGCTGGACAACGCGTCGGTGCTGATCGTGGACCAGATCACCTCCGGTACGGCCAAGGTCCTCCCGATCGAGGCGCTGGTGACGGCCGCCCACGAGCTGGGTGTGCCGGTCGTGGTGGACGGCGCGCATGCCCCTGCACTGATCGATGCCCCGGCCGCCGGCGGTGCCGACTTCTGGACCGGCAACTTCCACAAGTGGCCGGCCGCACCGCGGGCGACAGCCGGCCTGGTGGTCGCCGAGCAGTGGCGTACGGCCTCGATGCCGCTGATCGTGTCGTGGTCGGAGTACGACGAGCGGATGCCGGAACGCTTCGACATGCAGGGGACGTACGACTACGTGCCGTGGATCGCCGCGCCGGAGTCGCTGAAGGTGCTGTCCGACCTGGACTGGCCGACCCGCCGCCCGCAGCTGACCGCGCTCGTCGAGGAGGGCGCGAAGGTTCTCGCGAAGGCCCTCGGGACCGGTGTCGCGGAGGTCGTGCACCCGCCCGCGACGATGCGACTCGTGGAGCTGCCGTCGTCGGTCGACCTGTCCGGCGGCGACGCCCTGAAGATGCGGGTGTCGCGGGAGCTGAAGGCGGAGATCACGTTCACCGGGTTCGAGGAGCGACGCTTCATCCGGCTCTCGGCGCACGCGTACAACTCACTGGCCGACTACCAGAAACTGTCGGAGGGGCTGCCTAGGCTCCTCGGGTGAACGATATCCAAGGGTCTTACAACACCGCCGCCGTCGACTACCACGCGATCCTGAAGGACTACCACCACAGCGATCCGTTCGAGATCGGTGGGCTGGACTACTTCCGTGCGCTGGTCAGCGACGGGCCGGTCGGGGATCTGGGCTGCGGGACCGGGCGCGTCACGGCGTACCTGGCCGGTCAGGGGCTGGACGTTTTCGGGGTGGACCTGACGCCGGGCATGGTCGAGGTCGCCCGCCGGGAGTACCCGGAGCTTCGGTTCGAGGTCGGGTCGCTGCTCGGCCTGGACCTGAAGGACGGCGAGCTGGCCGGCGCCCTCGCGTGGTACTCGCTGGTTCACACGCCACGCGAGGAGCTTCCGGTGGCGTTCGCGGAGTTGTTCCGGGTGCTGCGGCCGGGCGGGGTCCTGGCGCACGGGTTCAAGGTCGGCGTGGGCAGCCGGCCGCTCACGCAGGCGTACGGGCATGCCGTCGATCTGCAGGTCTACATGTACGACGTGCCGGAGGTCGCGGGCCTGCTCGCCGACGCGGGGTTCGTCGAGGTGGCGACGCTGACGCGCGCGGCCCTGCCCGCCGAGAAGGACGCCGGGCAGGCCGCGCTGATCGTCCGCAAACCTGAGTGATCAGCCCTTGATCGCCCCGGACGTCATGCCGGCCACGATCTGCCGGTTGAAGAACAAGAACATGATCAAGGGCGGGATCGTGATCAGCAGGATGTCCATGAACAGCAGGTTGTACTGCGTCGTGTACTGACTGGAGAAGTTGTAGAGCGTCAGCTGGACGGTCGCGTTCTTGTCGCCGGGCAGGAAGTACAGCGGGTTCACGAAGTCGTTGAACACGTTCACCGACTGCACCACGACGACGGTCACGATCACCGACCTGAGCAGCGGGAACACCACCCGGAAGAACAGCTTCAGCGGCCCGGCGCCGTCGATGATCGCGGCCTCGTCCAGCTCCCGCGGGATGGTCGCCACGAACGCCCGGAACAGCAGGATGCAGAACGACAGCCCGAAGGCGATCTCGATCAGGATCAGTCCCGGCATGGTCCGGAACAGCCCGAACTTCTGCAGCACCCAGATCGTCGGTACGACGGCCGGCGGGATGATCAGCCCGGCCAGCACCAGGAAGTTGATGAACGGGTTCCACCGGCTCTTGCGCCGCTGCAGCACGAACCCGGCCATCGCCGCGAGCACCACCATGCCGGTGACGCTGACGACGGTCAGGATGGTGCTGTTGATGAACGCGATCACCAGCATGTAGTCGCGGGCCTGGACCACCTCGACGAAGTTCTGCACGAACCGGAACTGGTGCGGCCAGGAGAAGCTGAGGTCGGCCGACTGGGTCCGGTCCTTGACCGCGGTCAGCACGATGAACGCGAACGGGATGATGAACACCACGACCGAGACCACGATCGCGACCGTGCTCAGGATCCACTTCCGGCCGGGCCGGTGCTCGACGAGCTCCGCGGTACTCACAGGTCCACCTCCTTGCGGTTCAGGAACCACGACAGCGGCAGGATGATCGCGGTGACCACGACGAACAGCACGACGTTGCCGGCCGTCGACAGGCCGTAGAACCCGGCCTGGTACTGCTTGTAGATGACCGACGCGATGACGTCGGAGGTGAACCCGGGGCCGCCCCTGGTCATCGCCCAGATCAGGTCGAACGACCGCAGGCCACCGATCAGCGACAGAATGATCACCGTCACTGTCGCCGGCCGCGACAACGGCAGGACGACCTGCCGGAACGTCTCCCACGCCCCGGCCCCGTCGACGCGTGCCGCCTCCAGGTACTCGCGCGGGATCGAGACGATCCCGGCGATGTAGATCAGGGTGGACAGGCCGACGCCCTTCCAGATGTCGACCAGAGCGACCGACAGCAGCGCGTACTTCGGGTTGGTGAGCCAGCCCGGCCCCTGGATCCCGATCGCGCCCAGCGTGTCGTTGATCAGGCCCGTCTCCGGGTCCATCAGCACGGTGAAGGTGAGCCCGACACCGATCGTGCTGACCAGGACCGGGAAGAACACCACCGACCGCAGGTAGCCGCGGGCAACGATCCGCGAGGTGAGCAGAACCGCCAGCAGCAGTCCGAGGATCACCTTCGACCCC
>DASSDE010000309.1:0-7705 GCA_035697365.1 Kribbella sp.
GTCCTCGGCGACCACCTGCAGGGCGGCCTCGGGGTCCACGTTGCGCTTGACCAGGGCGAGAGCGATCGGGCCGTACTCGTGGTGTCGGGCCGCGGAACCGACGAAGCCGACCTGCTTCGCACCGGCCTGCACAGCGTCACCGTGGGCCGGCAGGCGGTCCACCGAGCCGTCCAGGTGCAGGCGGACCAGCCGCCGGGGCGGGCGGCCGAGGTTGTGGACCCGGGCCACCGTCTCCTGGCCGCGATAACAGCCCTTGTTCAGGTGGACGCCGACGCCGAGCCAGCCCAGCTCGTTCGGAATGGAGCGCTCGTCGGTGTCCAGGCCGAAGCGCGGTGCACCGGCCTCGATCCGGAGCGCCTCGTAGGCCCAGACCCCGGCCGCGGGGCCTTCCAGGTCGGCAAGCGCGGCCCGCGGCAGGAAGATCTCGTACCCACCGAGGGAGTCCTCGCCGCTCCGCGTCAGGTGCTCGCCGGCGGCGGGTCCGGAGCGCCAGATGATCGCGTAGTCGTCGGTCACGTCCGCGATCTCGACCCGGGACATGAACACCATCTTCTGCAGCCACTCCACCAGCGCCGCGGCCGCGCCCGGCTCGGTGTGCAGCCAGAACGTCTCGCCGTCGTCGACGCCGTACATCACATGCTCGACGTGCCCCGTCGGGGACAGCAGCAGCGCGGTCGTCGACGTACCGGGCTTGAGACCCTCGAAGTACTGCGTGGTCAACGCGTGCAGCCAGGTCAGCCGGTCGGGGCCGGTGATCGTCACGACGTCCCGGTGCGACAGGTCCGCGAACGCCTCGCCCGCGACCAGGGCGCGTTGTTCGCGCAGGTCGGAGCCGTAGTGCGCGGCGACGCCGGCGTCGAGTCCGTCGGCCTCGACCGCACCGGGCCGGTCCAGCAGGGGGCTGCGGTTGCGTGACATGTCACCAGAGTACGTCCTCCGGCGTACGCCGAACGCCTCCCGTCGTGGGATGTGGACAGACCCCCTCTGCGACCAGGCTGTAGGTACACATTCGGAGGGAGACGGCGATGAGTACCAGGCAGTTCCGGTTCGGGGTGGTCGGTAGCCCGACGACCGGTGACGAGTGGATGACGACCGTACGCCGGGCCGCGGACCTCGGGTACTCGACCGTACTGATGCCCGACGGCCTGCAGCTGCCGTCGCCGTTCCCGTCGCTGGCGATGGCGGCCGCGGTGGCGGACATCCGGGTCGGTACGTTCGTGGCCGCGGCACCGCTGCGGACCCCGCGGGCGGCCGCGTGGGAGGCGCACACGCTGACCGTGCTCACCGACGGCCGGTTCGAGTTCGGTATCGGCACCGGACGTCCGGTCGCCGAACAGCAGACCGCCGAGCTCGGTCTGCCCTGGGGTTCGGGCAAGGAGCGCCGCGACCAGGTCCGTCAGACCCTGGACCACCTGCAGCAGCTCGACGGCGACCGCCGTACGCCGATCATGCTGGCCGCCGGCGGACCACGCGCACTCGCCCTGGCCGCAGCCCGTGCCGACATCGTGTCGCTCGCGAAGGACGCGATGACGCCGCGCGCGGAGGTCGCTCAGCTCGTGCAGGACCTGCGCGAGCTGGCCGGATCGCGTGCCGACGACATCGAGCTGGCCATGAACCTGTTCGCCGCCGGCACCCGCGAACTCCCGCCGTGGACCAAGCGCGCCGCCGGTGTCGACCCCGAAGTCCTTGAGGCCAGCGACTCCCTGATGATGCTGCGCGGCACCCCCCAGCAGATGGCCGACGAACTACAACGCCGCCGCGACGACCTCGGCACGTCGTACATCAGCATCAACTCGACGTACCTCGACGACCTCGCCCCCGTGGTGGAGGCCCTCAACGGCAAGTGACCCGGACGCCCAGGCCATCACAATGCGCCAGAACTCGCGCGCTGCCGCGTAGGACGCCACCAAGACGGTGATTGTGATGGCCTGGCGGTGCGCCATCACAGCGCTGCCCGCCGGTTGGTTGACCGGCGGGCAGCGCTTGAGGGGTGGGAAGGTGGATCAGGCGTCGGCGGGACGGGCGTCGACGGCGGCCGGGGCGTCACCGGGGACGTCGCCGCCGTGGGTGTCGCCGGCGGCGAAGGCGATCTCGTCGAAGGGGTCGTTGCCGGCGAAGACCTGGCGGGCTTGTTCCTTGTTGAACTCACCGACCCAGTGACCGACCAGGACGGTCGCGACCGCGTTGCCGGCGAAGTTGGTCAGCGCGCGGGCCTCGGACATGAACCGGTCGATGCCGACGATCAGCCCGACGCCGTCGACCAGGTCCGGCCGGTGCGACTGCAGACCGCCGGCCAGCGTGGCCAGGCCTGCACCGGTGACACCGGCGGCACCCTTCGAGGCGAGGATCATGAACAGCAGCAACGAGATCTGCTGCCCGAGCGAGAACGGCGTGTCCATCGCCTCCGCGATGAACAGCGACGCCATCGTCAGGTAGATCGCCGTACCGTCGAGGTTGAACGAGTAACCGGTCGGCACGGTGATACCGACCACCGACTTGTTGACGCCGAGATGTTCCATCTTGCCGATCAGCCGCGGCAGGGCGGTCTCGGACGACGACGTCGACACGATCAGCAGGAACTCGCGGCCGAGGTAGCGCAGCAGCTGGAAGATCGAGACTCCGGCCACCGCGCGCAGAATGGTGCCCAGGACAACGATCACGAACAGCACACAGGTGATGTAGAAGGCCACCATGATCTTCAGCAGGCTGACCAGCGCGGTCGAGCCGGCCGCACCGACGACGGCCGCGATCGCGCCGAAGGCACCGATCGGGGCGGCCCACATGATCATCGACAAGACCTTGAAGACCAGCCGCTGGATGTGGCCGATGCCGATCAGGATCGGCTGGCCCTTGGCACCCATGGCCTGCAGCGCGAAGCCGACCAGGAGCGCGACCAGAACGGTCTGCAGGACCTGGCCCTCGGTCAGCGAGGAGAGCAGCGACTTCGGGATGATCCCGAGCACGAAGTCCGACGTACTGGCATGGGCGCCGGCGGCCTGCTTCTGGCCGGCCGCCCGGAGCTTGTCGGTCAGATGCAGTCCGGAACCCGGCTGGGCCAGGTTGCCGACCACGAGGCCGATGGCGAGCGCGACCGTCGACATCACCAGGAAGTAGACGAGCGCGAGACCGCCGACCCGGCCGACGCTGGCGGCCTGCCGGACGGAGCCGATACCGAGGACCAGCGTGCAGAAGATGACCGGGCTGATCATCATCTTGATCAGGTTGACGAACCCGGTGCCGACATCCTTGAGCTGGATGGCGAAGTCCGGGAACAAGAAGCCGACACCGATGCCGAGGAAAACGGCGACGATGACGGCGATGTAGAGGAAATGCGTCCGGTCGTTGCGGACCGGGGTCGGGCGGGATTCGGTCGGGCTCGACATGGTGGGACTCCCTGTATCGGCCTGGCGGAGGGGTAGTTGGGACCTGGTCAGTAACTGTGACGTGATGCACAGGGCAAGCGCGCATTTCGTTCATATCGTTCGTGGTGCATGAGCGCGGTGCTGTTGGGGGCAGACTGTTCGGCATGAAGCGTCGGCCGTGGGAGCTGCGCAGCCAGGTCCTCTGGCTGCAGACCGTCACGGTCACCGTACTCATTGCGATGGTATGGGTCGTGATGGTCAGCCGTTCCCGCGCCCAGGCGCTGCGGGACGCGTCGACCACCGGCCTGGCCCCGCCGGGCTGGTGGGAGCTGATCCGGCTCGACCTGCCGTCGATGCTCGGGATCGCGAGCCTGATGCTCGGCGTCGCGATCGCCGGTAACGCGCTCGTCACCTGGCGGGTACGCCGCGCCACTCGGGGCGTGGGTACGCAGTCGCTGGCCCGGATGCTCGACTTCTACGAGGGCGTACTGCACGCGGCGCGCGAGGGCCTGATCCTGCTCGATCTCGGCGGCCGGGTCCAGCTCGCCAACGATGAGGCGCTGACCCTGCTCGGACTGCGCTCCGTCGTCCCCGGTACGCCCCTGGAGGACCTGGCCCTCGGCGCGCCGCTGGCCGAGCTGCTCGCGAGCGGTCGGACGGCATACGACGAGTTGTATCTCGGCGCGCAGGGCGTGCTGGTCGTGAACCAGCAACCGTCCGGCCGCGGCCGGATCGTCACGCTGCGGGACCACACCCAGTTGCAGCGACTGCTCGGTGAGCTCGACGCCGTCCGAAGTTTGGCGGAATCGCTGCAGGCGCAGAATCATGAGGCATCGAATCGCCTGCACACAGTGGTCAGCCTGATCGAGATCGGGAAGCCGGAGCGAGCCCGGGAGTTCGCCGTGTCGGAGTTGCAGTTCGCACAGGCGATGACGGATCGGGTCGTCGGTACGGTCGGCGATCCGGTCCTGGCGTCGTTGCTGCTGGCAAAGTTGTCGCAGGCGCAGGAGCGTGGCGTCGTACTCTCGCTCGACCTCGGGCACGAGACGCTGAACACCCGGCTGCCGGCGCAGGACGTGGTGACCGTCGTCGGAAACCTGCTGGACAACGCGATCGAGGCCGCGCGCGGTGGGCCGGCACCGCGGAAGGTGGAGCTGCGGGCCGCCACGACCGCCCAGGCGATCGACCTGATCGTGACGAACACCGGCATCGAGCTGGGATCGGTGGAGCTGGCGCACATGTTCGAGCGCGGCTGGACGACGAAGGCCGAGCCGGGACACGGGCTCGGGCTGGTTCTGGTGCGGAGTACGGTCGAGCGCTGGCAGGGCTCGTTGATGGTCGACCCGGACTCCGAGCTGGACGACGTACCGGCGTTGACGGTCCGGGTTCGGTTGCCGCGGGCGGTGAGCGCCAGTGCCTGACCTGCGGGTGCTCGTCGTCGAGGACGACCCCGTCGCCGCGGAGGCACACCGTACGTACGTGGACCGGCTGCCCGGCTTCACCTGCGTCGGCATCGCCGGTACGGCGGGTCGCGCGCTGCAGGTGCTGGCGCGCGGCGGCCTCGACCTGGTGCTGCTCGACATGCACCTGCCGGACGGGCACGGGCTCGACGTCGTCCGCCGGCTGCGTGCCCTCGGCAACCAGATCGACGTGGTCGCGGTGACGTCGGCGCGCGAGGTCGCCGCGGTGCAGGCGGCGGCCCGGATCGGCGTCGTGCAGTACGTGCTGAAGCCGTTCGCGTTCGAGACGCTGCGCGACCGGTTGACCGCGTACGCCCGGCAACGGCGCGCCGCCGCACTGGGTGATGTCGTGGCCGATCAGGACGAGGTCGACCGGTTGTTGCATCCAGCAACCGTTTCCTCGGTCCCGAAGGGGCTGGCCGGCGGCGTACTGGATCGCGTCGTCCAACTGCTGGCCGACCGCGAAGGCTGGACCGCCGAGGAGATCGCCACGTCGATCGGCACCTCCCGCATCACCGCCCGCCGCTACCTCGAGCACCTCGCCGACCAGGGCCAGGCCCTCCGCACCCAACGCTACGACGGCCGCAGCGGCCGCCCCAAGGTCGAGTACTCCTGGGTGGCAGAGAGCTGAATCCAGCGTCGGAGAAGCGCCGCCAGGAGATCGGGCAACAGCAGATATGAACCCACCGCGGACAGCGGCGCTCGGTCGCGAGCGCATACCTGAGATTCACGGCCCGCCCCCTGGACCGGCACCGCTGGCGGCGTCGGCAAGCACCGGCTCCGATGGCACGGCTCGGCCTGTGGACACCCATCCCGGGTCGGCCGGCCTGCAGACGGCGGACGACTTCGCGGTGTTGTTCGACCTGCATGCTCCCGCGATCCATCGGTACATCGCTCGCCGGCTCGGTACCGCCGAGGCGGACGACCTGGTCGGTCAGACCTTCCTGATCGCCTTCGAGCGGCGGGATCGCTTCCAAGGGCCGCCGTCTGGCGCGTTGCCATGGCTGTACGGCATCGCGACCAATCTGATCCGCCGCCGGCGACGCGACGAGATCCGCCAGTACCGGGCGTACTCGCGCTCCGACCCGGGCACGGCGTCAGCTGGCGCGGACACGCTCTCCACCGAGGTCGTCGATCGGGTCGACGCGGAGACAACCTCCCGCGCTCTGGCCGGCGTCCTGGCCGGCCTCCGGCAGACCGACCGGGATGTCCTCCTGCTCTACGCGTGGGAAGACCTCAGCTATCCCGAGATCGCTGCCGCCCTGAAAATCCCCGCCGGGACGGTTGCGTCCCGCCTGCACCGTGCCCGTCGAGTCCTGCGCGCCGCGCTCGGCTCCGACTTCCAGGAGAACCGCTCATGACCGAGATCGATGCGCTCAAGCGCCTGAACGACGACGTACCGCCGGCCACCCCGCTCGCCCTCGCCAAGGCCCGTCAGCGGGCGCTGACCCCGCAGCCCGCCGAACGCCGCTCCTCCGGCCGCCGCCGGCTGGTGCTCGTCGGCGCCCTCGCCGGAACGCTCGCCGTCGGCTTCCTGGTCAACGACGTCGTCACCAAGACCGACGGGACCGTGGCTCCGGGTGCGGTGGCCGATGCCGGCACGTTCCTCGCGACCGCCGCCGACCAGTCGGCCAGCGCCCCGGACGCGCCGATCCCGGCCGGTCAGTACCGCCAGGTCACGCAGCGCAGCCAGGAGGGCTGGAACTTCGGTCCGCGCAACGCCTACCACGGCACTCGCCTCTCGATCAGCAACTGGTGGGTTCCGTCCACCCAGGCGCCGCCGTTCACGGTGGTCTCGGTGCTCGACGCCGAACACAAGTTCTCCAGCAAGGCTGCCGAGCAGCTCTGGCACAAGACCGACCCGCTGAACATCAAGCCGCAGACGATCAAGACCGCGGACGGCTGCGCCGTCGTCACCGGCGGTGGCGTCGTGATGAAGCCGAAGACGAGGACCTGCAAGGGCAGTTGGCGGAGTCCGTCGGCCGAGTTCGTCGCCGGTCTGCCTCGGGAGTCGACCGCTCTGCTCGCGGCACTGCGCAAGAACGACCACACCTGGCCGGGTCTGGGCAATACTCCGGCCCACGCCGACTACCGGGCGTTCGAGCGCGCCGGCAGCATCCTGGTGTCCGGGTTCGCGACGACAGAGCAGCGAGCCACGCTGTACAAGGCACTGCGCGGCATCCACGGCATCCAGCTCCTGCCGGACTCGGTCAACCTGGACGGGAAGGCCGGCCGCGCGATCGGCCTGGTGGAGCAGTGGGGTATCCGCAAGGAGCTGATCATCGACTCGAAGACCGGCCAGTTCATCGGGCTGCGCGAGGTCGCCACGGTGACGGCCCCCCTCAACGCCGATGGTGATCCGATGCCGTTGAAGCGCGGCGACATCGTCAGCTGGACCTCGCTGACGACCCGCATCACTGCGAACCACCCGGAGATCTGACGGCAGGAGTTCAGCAGAGCTTGGGGCTAAGCACGGACGAGGGTTGCCCAGAGATGGGGCTGGAGGGGCTGGCCTTCGGCGGCCATGTCGTAGGCCCAGAGCAGCTCGCCGTTCACAAGGCCGTACAGGCGGTGGCCCGCGGTGACCTCCTTGGCGGAGGTGGTGCGGGCCACGACGTCCGTCTGCAGCTCGATCTTCGCGCCGTCGATGTCGCCGTACCAGATCTCGGCGATCCCGGTCGGATGCGCCAGGATCAGCTCGACCTTGTTGTCCGGCTGCGGCCGCCAGAAGCCGGTCTCGACCGCGAGCGGGCGCTGTTTCGTACCGTCCTCGCCGACCACGAAGGTCTGGCTGACGTAGTGCAGGTACGGCTTGCCGTTGTGGGAGAAGTCGATCTGCTGCCCGAACTCGAACTTCTCGATCGTCGGGTAGTCGCCGTGCCC
>DASSDE010000310.1:0-6874 GCA_035697365.1 Kribbella sp.
CAACAGGCCGGCGAGTGTCCAGCCGGCTGTCTTGCCCACGCTCATTCCGTTCCACCTCTCAGGCCGCACCGGACTGGCCGGCTGTCTCAGCAGCCAGATTCCGGCATGGTCGAACCTGCCCCTATAAGGCATGGTAGTGAGAGGTCACGCCGATCCCCAGTCCGGACCGGGGTCTGTCGACGTAACCTGGTGACTTCCCCCTCGATCACCGTTGGAGCGATCCTCGTGAGTGCTGACGTGCCCGATGTCCGGCAGACCCGACTCGACAACTACGTCGAGGCGTACGCAGCCCGGACGAAGGGCATGACCGCATCGGAGATCCGCGCACTGTTCTCGGTAGCCAGCCGGCCCGAGGTGGTCTCGCTCGCCGGCGGCATGCCGAACATCGCCGGCCTGCCGCTGGACGTGGTCGGCGGCGCGGTCCGTGATCTGGTGATCGACAACGGCGCCGTCGCGATGCAGTACGGCTCCGGCCAGGGCGACCCGACGCTGCGCGACCAGATCTGCGACATCATGCGGCTCGAGGGCATCGAGGCGCATCCCGACGACGTGGTCGTGACGGTCGGCAGTCAGCAGGCCGTCGACCTGGTGACGCGGGTGTTCTGCGATCCGGGCGACGTGGTGATCTGCGAGGCGCCTTCGTACGTCGGTGCGCTCGGCGTCTTCCGTGCGTACCAGTGCGAGGTCGTGCACGTGGCGATGGACGACGACGGCGTCGTGCCGGAGGCGCTGGAGCAGGCGATCGAGACTGTCCGGGCGGCCGGCAAGCGGATCAAGTTCTTCTACACGATCCCGAACTTCCACAACCCGGCCGGTGTCTCGCTGTCCGACGAGCGGCGGGCGCGGGTGCTGGAGATCTGCCAGCGGGCCAATCTGCTGATCCTGGAGGACAACCCGTACGGCTTGCTCGGCTTCGAGGGTGAGCCGCAGCGCGCGCTCCGTGCGGACGATCGCGAAGGCGTCATCTACCTCGGCTCGTTCTCCAAGACGTTCGCGCCCGGGTTCCGGGTCGGCTGGGCGGTCGCGCCGCACGCCGTCCGCGAGAAACTCGTGCTGGCACAGGAGTCCGCGACCCTCTGCCCGCCGACGTTCAGCCAGCTCGCCATCTCGTCGTACCTGGTTCGGCATGACTGGATGGGGCAGGTGAAGCAGTTCCGCGAGATGTATCGCGAGCGCCGGGACGCGATGCTGGCCGCCCTGACCGAAAAGATGCCGGCGGCAACCACCTGGACACGGCCACGGGGCGGGTTCTACGTCTGGCTGACCCTGCCGGAGGGCCTGGACGCGAAGGCGATGCTGCCCCGCGCGGTCACGGCGCGGGTCGCGTACGTCCCCGGAACGGCCTTCTTCTCCGACGGTTTCGGGTCCCAGTGCATGCGGTTGTCGTACTGTCATCCGACGCCGGAGCGGATCACCGAAGGGGTCGGCCGGCTTGCTGCGGTGATCAACGAGGAGCTCGAGCTCCGGCAGACCTTCGGCCCGCTGCCCCCGGGCGCCGGGCGCGACTACGACGCTCCCGGGCCGGAGCTGACCTAGGTTTCGCTTGCAAAGGTTGCGCAAGGGACCAACGGGTGGCCGGGGGTCCAGGACGCGGTAGGGGTACCGTTCCAGTGGGCCTCGGGGCCGGCGCCGCGCCGGAGACGCCCACGAGTGATCGGGATATTTGTGATGAGTGATCTGGGTCGAGTGCTGGTACTGGCCGGCGGACTGTCGCACGAGCGGGATGTCTCGCTGCGGTCCGGCCGGCGGGTGTCGGACGCCCTGCGCAGCGTCGGCGTGGAAGTCGAGCAGCGCGACGTCGACGCCTCCCTGGTCGATCGGCTGCGCGAGGATCGGCCGGACGCGGTCTTCCCCGTCCTGCACGGCGTCACCGGTGAGGACGGCGCCCTTCGCCAGGTCCTCGACCTGTACGGCGTGCCGTACGTCGGAGCCGACGCAGCCGCTTGCCGTACTGCGTTCGACAAGCCGGTCGCGTCGACTGTCGTCGGCGCCGCGGGCCTGCGAACACCGGCATCGGTGGTGCTCGGCCACGACACGTTCCGCGAGCTGGGCGCTGCCGCGCTGATGCAGGCGGTCGTTTCCCAGATCGGTCTCCCCCTGGTGGTGAAGCCCGCGCGCGGTGGTTCGGCGCTGGGCGCCTCGATCGTACGGTCGGCGGACGAGCTGCCGTCGGCGATGGTGAACTGCTACGCGTACGGTGCAGTCGCCCTGATCGAGCAGTACATCGACGGTACCGAGGTCGCGGTCACGGTCGTCGACATCGGCGATGGTCCGCGGGCGCTGCCTGCAGTGGAGATCCGCCCCGACTCGGGCTTCTACGACTACGAGGCGCGCTACACGGCCGGGGCGACGCAGTTCGTCGTGCCTGCCCGTCTTGAGCCGGAGGCGGCCGGTGCGTGCGCGGCAGCCGCTGTGCAGGCGCATCAGGCGCTCGGGTTGCGCGACTTGTCCCGGACGGACCTGGTTGTGGACGCCGCCGGGATTCCGTGGTTCCTGGAGGTCAATGTCGCTCCCGGGATGACGGAGACGTCGACGGTTCCGCTGGCCGCCGAGGCCGCCGGGATCGAGCTCGGCGTGCTCTGCCGCGATCTGCTGGCCACCGCTGCCGCTCGTTGACGTCGATGTCCGACCCTGCGCCCCGGCCCCTGTGGCGTACCGCGATCGCGCCGCGGTGGATCGGGCTGCTCGTGCTCGCGTTGGCGATTGCCGGAGTCATGACGCTGATGGGTGTCTGGCAGCTCGGCGTCTACAAGTCGAAGACCGCTGAGGCCACCGCCGAGCGGGCAGCCGCGGCCCCGGTTGCGTTGCAATCGCTCTTCTCGGTCGACGAGGGACTGCCGGCGAAGGCCGTCGGCCGGCAGGTGACGATCGACGGGACCTGGGGGCCCGCCGCGGACCAGGTGTTCATCTCCGGTCGTCAGCAGGACGGGCGCGACGGGTTCTGGATCGTGTCGCCGCTGCAACTGTCCTCATCGTCGTCATCCTCCGATGCCGTGATGATCGTTCGCGGGTGGGTTCCGTCGACGTCCGCGCCTGCTGCCACGGCTCCGGCCGGGCCGGTGTCCTTGCGTGGTGTGGTGGTTGCGTCCGAGGCCGAGGACTCGTCGGACGATGCGGCGAAGGGACGAGTGCTGTCGTCGCTCCGGATCCCGACGATCGTGCACCTGGTGAAGTACCGGGTGTACGACGCGTTCGTCGTACAGACCGCTGTGTCGTCCGGCGCCGTACCGTCACCTGCCCCGGAGGCTGTCGTACCGCCTCCCCCGCCGACGGATCACGCGGGCCTGCGGAACGTCGCGTACGCCTTCCAGTGGTGGATCTTCGCCGCCTTCACGCTGTGGATGTGGGGCCGGATGGTCCTCGACGCACACCGGTCCGAGGACGCCGACTCCGCGGCAGACGACGAGGATGCCGACCAGGGCGGGGAGCGGATGGAGCCAAGCGGTACCGTTTCAGCGTGACTTCCTCTGCCGACCCTGCCACCTCCGCCGGTGCGCAACCACTCTCCCCGGCTGTCCGCGGCGCGCTGACCCGGTACCGCGTGATCGCGTACGTCGTCGGCGTGATGCTGCTCCTGCTGGTGTTCCTCGCGATGCCGCTGAAGTACTTCGGCGACAACCCCGGCGCGATGAACGTGATCGGCCCGCTGCACGGCTTCCTGTACGTCGTGTACCTGCTGCTGACGTTCGACCTGTTCCGCCGCGTTCGTTGGTCGTTCCCGCGGCTCGTCCTGATGGCGCTGGCCGGCACGATCCCATTCCTGTCGTTCTACGCCGAGCGCAAGACGTCACACGAGCTCCTCGGTCGCTAATCCCGTTGTACGGCGGACGTTTGCGCCCTTAGTGTCCGGCGCATGCCCAATGAGATCACCGAGGCGAACCGCGCCAGCTGGAACCAGATTCACCACGCTCGCCCCGGCGAGCCCGCGTCGTACTTCCTTGCTGGCGGCACCACTCTCTCCCCAGAGGAACTCGCCGCAGCGGGCGACGTGAGTGGCCGTCGGGTCCTCCAACTCGCTTGCTCTTGCGGGGACGAAGTCTTGTCCTGGGCGCAGCTCGGCGCGTCGGTGACCGGGGTCGACATCTCCGAGGTCGCGCTCGAACTGGCCGTCGCGAAGTCCGCTGCCACCGGGATTCCGGCTGAGTTTGTTCGCGCCGACATGACGGCACTGCCCGAGTCGCTGACCGGCTTCGACCTGATCTACCTGAGCTGGGGGGCGGTCTGCTGGGTCCCCGACCTGACTGCCTTCGCCGGCTCGATCGCCACGCGCCTTGCCCCGGGCGGCTCGATCCTGATCGCCGACCATCACCCGGTCTGGGAGATCCTCTCCGTCCAGGGGCCGAACCAGCTGTCGGTCAGCGCGGACTACTTCGCGCGCACCACACCGCTCGCGACCGTCGACAATGCCAAGCGGCCAGTCGGTGCTCGCGACAACCCCGCCGCTCCTACCTTCGCCGCTTTCATCTGGCCGCCGAGCGATGTCATCACGGCGCTACTCGGTGCCGGGCTGACGCTGACCAGGTTCCAGGAGTCCCCCGCGGTCGAGATGTACGAGGGTCTGGGACCGACTGCCGTGCAGCTCCCCGCGACGTACCTCATCCAGGCGACTCGCAATGTTTCACATGAAACATTGCCGGAAGCCGACAGGTAACTTTGTCGACAAATCCCCATGCCGAGATTTTCCTGTAGTTAGAACCACGAATCATCTCCAGGAGCGCCATCCTAAGCCGCCCGGACGAACTTGCATCCCTGTGATTCTGGGCCACCTGGCGCAGGATTCGGGGTGCTTTCGGGCGTGTCAGACTTGCCCACCAGTCTGGCTCTCGGCTAGGGCGTAGTGGAGCCGAACAGAACCGCTCGCATCCGACTGCACCGAGATCAATTGCAGTCCGGTCGGAGCCTCGCCCACCGCGAGTGGTTGTCCGTCCATGATCGACGGTGTGCCAAGCCCGCCGACCAGAGCCGGCGCCAACGTCAGATGCAGCTCATCGATCAGGCCTGCTCGCAGCAGCGCGCCGTTCAGGCCACCACCCGCCGTCGACAGAACGCAGCGCACGCCAAGCTCGGTGCCCAGGGCAGCCACTGCTCGCGTCAGGTCGACACGCTCCTCGCCGGCCACCAGGTAGCAGACCTGTTCACGCCGGAGGTACGCGAGATAGTCGGCCGGCGTCGAACGCGCCACGAGGACCAACACGTCCCAATCGGCATGCTTCTCCGTCCAACGCACCCTGCCGCGACTGTCGACCACAGCCAGCCAATAATGCGGCGGCGACGGCTGCTGGGTGATGTGGTCGGGCAGGAAGTGCGTATAGAGCGCCGCCGCATCGCCGTCGTACGCGGGCAGCTCATCCGGGATCTCGCTGTCGCTCACGAAACTTCCACTGCCCTCGAGGACCGTGTTGCAGCCGTACTCCCGGCTGACCAACCCGAGGACGTCGATCGCGACCGACTCCGCGGCCGGTGGCGTCATCGATCCCCACAGCTCCGAACTCGGCTGATGCATGAGGAGCGCACTGCGGGTGAGCGCGACCTTTCCATCGACGCTGGCACCCACACTGACCACGACGCGCGGTCGCTTCTGCACCGTGGCCTCCTCTGGCTCGCTCAACGGCAGGTACCAGAAATACCAGCGCCCGCCGACAATTCGGCGGGCGCTGGTTGAGGTGCGGCGATGCAGGTCAGGACTCGGTCACCTTGTTCGGGTCCATCAGCCCGACGATGCGCTCCAGATCGTCCAGGGTGGCGAACTCGACGGTGATCTTGCCCTTGTTCTTGCCGAGGTCGACCTTGACCCGGGTCTCGAAGCGATCGGACAGCCGATCTGCCAGGTCGACCAGGCGCGGGGCGACCGGCTTGTTGCGGCGCCGCGGGGCAACCGCATCGTCGTCGTTCATGTCGCCCAGGGCGACGATCTCCTCGACCGTACGTACCGAGAGCCCCTCGGCCACGATCCGCTGCGCAAGCCGCTCGATCGCGTCTCCACTCGGAAGCCCGAGCAGCGCCCGCGCATGGCCGGCCGACAGCACGCCGGCCGCGACCCGGCGCTGCACGGAGGCCGGCAGCTTCAGCAGCCGCAGTGTGTTGGAGATCTGCGGACGCGACCGGCCGATGCGGGTCGCAAGGACCTCCTGCGTGCATCCGAAGTCGTCGAGCATCTGCTGGTAGGCCGCCGCCTCTTCCAGTGGGTTCAGCTGACTGCGGTGCAGGTTCTCCAGCAAAGCGTCGCGGAGCATGTCGTCGTCCGACGTCTCGCGGACGATCGCGGGGATCGTCGCCAGCCCGGCTGCCTGCGTGGCGCGCCACCGACGCTCTCCCATGACGAGCTCGAACCGGTCGTCCTCGAGTCGCCGGACGACGATCGGCTGCAAGAGGCCGATCTCCTTGACCGAGTGGACGAGCTCATCCATCGCGTCTTCGTCGAAGACCGTCCGCGGCTGCTTCGGGTTCGGCGTGATCTTCTCGACGTCGATCTCAGCGAACGACGCACCCGGGACCGCGGCCAACTCCGGTCCGGTCGCCTCGGCCGGCTTCGGTACCGGCGGTGCACCCGGGATCGAGTTCGACTTGCTGCCGAGGGTGGTGGTGGTGCCAGGCGCCGGCGAGCTGGGGATCAGCGCACCAAGTCCGCGTCCGAGTCGGGTATTCATCGCGCTCCCTCGAGTTCGACATCCTGCTGAGCTAGTGCTGACCTGCCACGATGCCTCACGGATGCCGTCACGCTCACCTCGGCCCCCGCGCTCCGTTCCACGTGAAACGGTGCCACACAACGCCACCGTTTCACGTGGAACGCTCCGCTGTCACACCGCAGAGGTCAGGCGTTGTTCCGCATCGCGATCTCGCGGGACGCTTCCAGGTACGACAGCGCGCCCGCTGA
>DASSDE010000311.1:0-2626 GCA_035697365.1 Kribbella sp.
CTCGGCAGCTACAACGGCCAGCGGTACGGCGTACCGGGTGGCACCGACGGCCGGGTGCTGTACTTCAACAAGAAGCTGTTCCAGCAGGCCGGGCTGCCCGCGGACTGGCAGCCGAAGTCCTGGGACGACATCATCTCCGCAGGTCAGGCACTGAAGAAGATCGCCGGCGTGACGCCGATCCAGATCAACGCCGGCACCGCGATGGGCGAGGCGACCACCATGCAGGGCGTACTGCCGCTGCTGGTCGGCACCGGCGCCGCCGTGAACACCGACGGCAAGTGGCTGGGCGACACGCCGCAGTTGCGGCAGATGCTCGACTTCTACCACCAGATCTACTCGACCGGCCTCGGCGACCCGGTGCTGCAGCGTGAGGCCAAAGGCCGGGACAAGTCGTTCGCGGAGTTCGCCGCGAACAAGATCGGCATCCTGCTGGAGAGCGACTACTTCTGGCGCAGCGTGGTCGAGCCCAAGCAAGGCGTCGCGAAGATGCCCGACCGGGACTCCGCGGTCGGCTGGGCGCTGATCCCGGCCAGCAAGCCCGGCGGTGGCGTGAAGGGCCAGGACTTCGTCTCGATGTCCGGCGGCGGCGCGACCGTGATCAACCCGAACACCAAGTACCCGCAGCAGGCGTGGGAGTTGCTGCAGTTCATGAACTCCCAGGAGATGGTCAAGGAGTCGCTGGCGGGCGCGGCCAAGATCACGCAGCGGTCCGACGTCAACAGTGAGGTACTGAAGAGCGACCCGATGCTGAGCTTCGTCGCCGAGAAGGTCCTGCCGATCACCCAGTTCCGGCCGGGCAAGGCGGAGTACCCGAAGGTGTCGGCGGCGCTGCAGCAGGCCACCGCGGACGTGGTCGGCGGTAAGAGCACCGACGCCGCGGCTCAGGCGTACGAGAAGGCGGTCGAGGCCGCGGCCGGCGGCAAGGACAAGGTCACCAGCAACTGATGACGTCTGCATCCGCACCTCCGGTGCCCGCCGAACCGGCGCCGGGACGTGGATCGGCCGGCTCCCGAGGACCCGCGCGCGATGTCGCGGGCCTCGGCGTCGGCCGGGCTCTGGGTTTCCTGGCGCCCGCGCTGCTGCTGATCGGCGCGTTCCTGATCTTCCCGGCCGTCTGGACGATCTACATCGGCATCACGAACTATCGGCTGACCGGCGTCGAAGCCGTGTCGCCGTCCATGGTCGGGCTGTCGAACTACACCCGCGCCCTGAACGACGCGCTGTTCCACAATGCGTTGTGGCTGACGCTGCTGTTCGTACTCGGGTCGGCCATCATCGGGCAGAACATCCTCGGCTTCACGCTGGCCTGGATACTGCGGCGCGCCCGGCCCGCGGTCCGGCGCACGGTCGAGGCCCTCACCCTGCTCGCGTGGATCCTGCCGTCGACGGTGGTCGCGTACCTGTGGGTCGCGTTCTACGATCGCGACGGCGGGACGTTGAACAGCCTGCTGGGCACACCGGGAACGGCGTGGCTGATCGACTACCCGATGGCTTGTCTCGTGGTGTTCAACACGTGGCGCGGCACGGCGTTCTCGATGATGCTCTACTCGTCGGCGCTGCAGGCCGTCCCGCCGTCGCAACTGGAGTCGGCACGGATGGTCGGGGCGTCCGGCTGGCAGACCCTGCGGGACGTGGTGTTCCCGCACATCCGCGGCCACGTGCTGACGAACACGCTGCTGATCTCGTTGTGGACGGCGAACGACTTCTCGCCGTTCCTGCTCACCAAGGGCGGGCCGAACCACGAGTCCGAGACCGTACCGGTCTACATCTACAACGTGGCGCTGCAGGGCGGAGAGCTCGGGTACTCGTCGGCGATCTCGTTCCTGCTGCTGATCGCGAACCTGCTGGTCTCCTTGGTCTATCTGCGGCTGCTCCGGAGGCGCTCATGACGTCGTTTGTGCTGCGCCGGATCGGCTTCTACGTCCTGATCTGCGCGATCACGCTGTTCTTCGCCGTACCGATGCTGTGGATCGCGTCGGCACCGTTCGACTCCTCCCCCGGTCTGGGAGTGCACTGGCCGGACTGGACGCTGGAGAACTTCCGGAAGACCTTCGCGCATCCCTATGCGATGCACTCGATGGTCAACTCGCTGCTGATCTGCATCACGACCGCACTGGCGGTGACTGCGTTCGCGGCGCTCGCCTCGTACGCGCTGTCGCGGGTGCGGATCCCGGGGCGGGACGCGTTGCTCTACGGGTTGCTGCTGCTGTCGTCGGTGGTCACCGGTACGGCGGCGATGGTGCCGATCTTCGTGATGATGTTCCAGCTCGGGCTGATCGACTCGCGGTTCGGCGTCGCGCTGGTGATGACCGGCGGGCTGCTGCCGGCGGCGATCTTCATCCTGAAGGACTTCGTCGACGCGGTCCCGAAGTCGTACGAGGAGTCGGCGCGGGTCTTCGGCGCGTCCACGCTGCAGATCCTGCGCGACGTCGTCCTCCCGGTCGCACGTCCCGGCCTGGCCACCATCATGGTCTGGGCGTTCGTGAACTCCTGGGGCAACTTCCTGGTGCCCTTCCTGCTCATCCGGTCGATCGACAAACAGCCCGGTGCGGTGCTGATGCAGACCCTCACCGACGAAGGCGGCAGCGTGAACCTGCAGGTGCTGCCGGTGTTCTCGCTGCTGTTC
>DASSDE010000312.1:0-2402 GCA_035697365.1 Kribbella sp.
CAGCACCCTTTCTACGTCGCAGCTCCACGGCCGGTTCCTCGGAACCAGGCGCTACAGGGACCCCTCGAGGGGAGCCGGCCGGGCGGGTGGTGGCTGCAAGCTCCAACCATCCGTGATCCGTGAGGCGATTGCATCGCCCGCAGATCGCCTCTATCCAGAGTTACGAGCAGAACTTCCGGTCACCCGCTTAGCCTCGATCCACCGCGTTACGCCGTGACGTTGGCGTGAGTTCCAAGAGAAATGCCTCCTGACCAGGGAAGATGCCGGTTACCACACCGAAATGCATCGCCTGACAGGAGGCACTCTCAGGATGGGCGCATCTTCGCACACGCTGGACCGCGTTGAGGTCACGTTCGACGGCGATCGGATGGTCGCTGACGCGGGGCTGATTCTGCCCGCGACGCTGAGCCAGCACCTGGGTGTCGAGGCGCTGGTCGACGAGCTGGTCAGCGTCGGTCACCGTCCCGGCCGCAAGCTGCTCACCGTGGTCCACGCGCTGCTGGCCGGCGGCGACTGCATCGATGACGCCGACATCCTGCGCTCGGGCGCGACCAGTGAGGTCGTCGGTCATGAGGTGATGGCGCCGTCGACGATCGGCACGTGGCTGCGGTCGTTCACCTTCGGTCACGTCCGTCAGCTCGACGCGTTGACTGAGCGGCTGCTGACCGCGGCGTGGGCCGCGGGCGCGGGGCCGGGGGCGGCGCCACTGGTGATCGACGTCGACTCCACGATCTGCCAGACCCACGGCTACGCCAAGCAGGGCGCGACCTACGGCTACACCCGCCAGCGCGGCTACCACCCGCTGCTGGCCACACGGGCCGACACCGGCGAGATCCTGCACGCCCGGATGCGCAAAGGGTCGGCCAACAGCAGCCGCGGCGCGCAGCGGTTCGTGCGTGAGACGATCCGCCGGGTGCGCCGCGCCGGCGCCACCGGACCGATCGTGCTGCGGGCCGACTCGGCGTTTTGGTCGGCCAAGGTCATCACCGCGTGCCGGGATCACAACGTGCGCTTCTCCATCACCGTGCGTGCCACAAAGGCCGTCGTTGCAGCGATCGACGGCATCGACGAGACCGCCTGGGTCGACATCGACTACACCGATGGCGGCGTCGCCCAGGTCGCCGAGACGACGCTGGCGGGGCGTCGGCTGATCGTGCGGCGCACCCGGCTGGTCGGTGCGCAAGCGCAGCTGTGGCCCGACTGGCGTCACCACGCCTTCATCACCGACCTTGACGGCGACGCCGTCGCTGTCGACGCCGACCACCGCGCGCACGCAGTGGTCGAGCTCGCCATCCGCGACCTCAAGGCCGGCGCCGGGCTGACCCACTGCCCCTCGGGCAGGTTCAACGCCAACGCCGCCTGGCTGGTGCTGACCGCACTGGCGCACAACCTGCTGCGCTGGGTCGCTTCGCTCGGCTTGCGTCTCAGTGGACTGGTCGTTGCCAAGACGATCCGCCGCCGCTACCTATCGCTGCCGGGACGGATGACCCGCAGCGGGCGGGTCGACACGCTGCACCTTCCGACACGCTGGCCATGGCGCGACGCGCTCCTCGCCGCGCTCGTACGGCTACGGGCGCTGCCGCCACCAGGCTGAGCCGCTGACCCGCCCCGTCCGCCACGACCCCATCAACAACGACTCCGGAACTGCAACCGGCCGCGAAGCGCTGCGACGCACACACCTCAACGCACGCTGCCCCGATCTACTACGCGCGAACGCGTCGACTAACTTCCGCCGCAACTGCAAAGTCACTCCCCGCCGCCGGAGATCGGTGGATCGAGGCTTAGTCCGCGATGCAGCCGGCCGAGAACGGCGGTTCTCGCGCGGTGTGTACCCGCCCGCCCCCACCCGCAACTCGGTAATGCGGTCGCGGGCGGCGGCAATGCGGTAATGCAGGCCCGGGGATCTGAGGGGTTCATCAACCGGCTGCCCCCGGGGTTCTCGGAAACCCTGTGGACACCGGGACAGCGGCCCCGGCGAAAGATGCGACGATGCGGCCGTGCGCGAGTCGCGGATTGTCGACCTGCCAGACGACGTGACGTTCACGCTCGATGAAGTCGTCCTCCTCCGGTTCGTTGCTGATGCCGCTGTTGAGCGCACACCGGAGGGCAGCTCCGAGCACACCAGAGCCCGACGGGCGCAACGTCTCATCACCTCACCCCTGTGACCCGAGTTGGCGATGCACCCTGCGGCGCAGGCCCCAGGAACTGGGCCATCGCGCGTCGCACCACCGCCCTAGTAGATCGGCTGTACGCCAGAGCACCGCCGCTCGCCGCCGCCTGCAACGTGCACGCACGCATCGTGGCTTCGGCTCGCCGCCGTTGTGGCCCTGCAGGGACGGTTGCGCCCCGGCTGCAGTTGCGGAGGTGGCGGTCAGGTTTCGATGACGACCTTGCCCAGAGCG
>DASSDE010000313.1:0-3074 GCA_035697365.1 Kribbella sp.
GCTCACGGACGGTCAGACCGTCGTGGTGGTGACGGATGCGGGCATGCCGAGCGTCTCGGATCCGGGATACCGCCTGGTCGCGGCGGCGATCGAGGCGGATGTGCCGGTGACTGCCGTACCGGGGCCGTCGGCGGTGCTCACGGCGCTGGCACTGAGCGGGCTGCCGGTCGACCGGTTCACGTTCGAGGGTTTCCTGCCGCGCAAGCCGGGAGAGCGCGGGCGGCGGCTGGAGGACCTGAAGGACGAGCCGCGGACGATGGTGTTCTTCGAGGCGCCGCACCGGCTGACCGCGTCCCTGGAGGCGATGCGGGACGCCTTCGGCGCGGATCGCCGGACGGCGGTCTGTCGGGAGCTCACGAAGACGTACGAAGAGGTCAAGCGCGGGCCGCTGTCCGACCTGGTCACCTGGTCCGCGGACGGCGTCCGGGGCGAGATCACCGTGGTCGTGGCCGGCGCCGACCCGGACAAAGTGCTGACGCCCGCGGACCTGGCCCGCGAGGTGGCCGTCGACGAGGAGGCCGGGACGCCGCGCAAACAGGCCATCTCGGACGTCGCGAAGCGCTTCAACGTCCCGAAACGGACCGTGTACGACGCCGTACTGGCTGCCCGGGACCCTGGTAACTGAGGCTGGCGCGCGGCACTACCCTTGTTGACATGTCCGAGAAGGCCTATTACGTCACCACCCCGATCTACTACGTCACGGCCGCGCCGCACATCGGCAGCGCCTACACGACGGTGGCCGGGGACGTCCTGACCCGCTGGCACGCCCAGCGCGGCGAGCGCAAGTGGTACCTCACCGGTACCGACGAGCACGGTGAGAAGGTGCTGCGCAGCGCGCAGGCCCAGGGCATGTCGCCGCAGGACTGGACGGACAAGCTCGTCGAGGACGCCTGGAAGCCGGCCTGGGTGGACGTCGACATCGCGTACGACGACTTCATCCGGACGACCGAGAAGCGGCACACCGAGCGGGTCCAGGAGTTCGTCCAGGCGCTCTACGACCAGGGCGACGTCTACAAGGGCGAGTACGAGGGCCTGTACTGCGTCGGCTGCGAGGAGTTCAAGCTCCCCGCGGACATCCGGACCGACGACGACGGCGTCCAGCGGTGCATGATCCACGGCACCGAGCTGGAGACGGTCTCCGAGACCAACTACTTCTTCCGGCTCTCGGCGTACGCGGACAGGCTGCTCGCCCTGTACGACGAGCAGCCCGGCTTCGTCGCGCCCGCCAGCGCCCGCAACGAGGTGGTCACGTTCGTCAAGCAGGGTCTGCAGGACCTGTCGATCACCCGCTCCACCTTCGACTGGGGCATCCCGGTCCCGTGGGACAAGGACCACGTCCTGTACGTCTGGGTCGACGCGCTGCTGAACTACGCGACGGCCGCCGGCTACGGCGCCGACCCGGAGCGGTTCGCGAGCCTGTGGCCGGCCGACGTGCACCTGGTCGGCAAGGACATCCTCCGCTTCCACGCGGTGATCTGGCCGGCGATGCTGATCGCGGCCGGAATCCCGGTCCCGAAGCAGGTCTTCGCACACGGCTGGCTGCTCGTCGGCGGCGAGAAGATGAGCAAGTCGAAGCTGACCGCGATCGCGCCGCACGAGATCACCGACCACTTCGGCTCGGACGCCTTCCGGTACTACTTCCTCCGCACGATCCAGTTCGGGTCCGACGGGTCGTTCTCGTGGGAGCACCTGAGCGCGGTCTACACCTCCGAGCTCGCGAACGGCCTCGGCAACCTGGCCAGCCGGATCGCGGCGATGGTCGGCAAGTACTTCGACGGCCAACTGCCCGAGCCGACCGACCACGGTCCGGCCGAGCAGGCGCTCGCCGACAAGCTCGCGCAGACCGTGGCGACCGCCGACAAGGCGCTGGACACGCTCGCGTTCCAGGATGCGCTGGCCGCGATCAACGAGCTCGTGGGTGCGGTCAACGGGTACGTCACCGAGCAAGAGCCGTGGA
Organism: Kribbella sp.; assembly: GCA_035697365.1. Lineage (GTDB taxonomy): Bacteria > Actinomycetota > Actinomycetes > Propionibacteriales > Kribbellaceae > Kribbella. The sequence goes on from DASSDE010000313.1 coordinate 1,958, forward strand.
AGGTCGCCAAGGACGAGTCGCAGCGCGACCGGCTCGCGACGATCCTGTACAGCGCCGCCGAGGTGCTGCGCGCGGTCGCCGTGCTGCACAACCCGACGATGCCGAAGTCGTCCGCGAAGCTGTGGACCCTGCTCGGTGCGGAGGAGAAGCTGGGTTCCCTCGCCGACCAGCGCGTCCAGGACGCCGGCACCTGGGGTCAGCTCCCCGCAGGCGCGACGCTCACCAAGGGCGACCCGCTCTTCCCCCGACTCGAAGAGAACTGATCGCAACCAAACTCGCGCCGCCGTCCGGGAATGCCGGGCGGCGGTGCTGCCTTTTCTTGTAGCAACAACCATTCTTTGGAGGCGGGTGCGATGCGCGCGGTGCAGTTCGAGGAGTACGGCGGTCCTGAGGTGCTCAGGGTGCTGGACGTGCCGGAGCCGCAGGCCGGTCCGGGGCAGGTGCGGATCAAGGTGCAGGCAGCCGGCGTGAATCCGTACGACACGAAGATCCGGCGGGGCTTCACGAAGGACTTCGCGCCCGCGAAGTTCCCGGCCGTCCCCGGATTCGAGGTCGCCGGCGTGGTCGACCAGGCCGGTGAGGGCGCGGAGTTCGCGGTCGGCGACGAGATCGTCGGCTGGTCGGCGGGCGGTTCGTACGCCGAGTACGCGCTCGCCGGGAACGTGACGCGCAAGCCCGCCGGCGTGACCTGGGAGCAGGCGGTCGGCGTACCGGTGGCGGGCGAGACCGCGCAGCGGGTGCTCGATCTGCTCGGCGTGAAGTCCGGCGAGACGATCCTGATCCACGGTGCGGCGGGCGCGGTCGGTTCGGTCGCGGTCCAGCTCGCCAAGGCGGCCGGTCTCACGGTGATCGGTACGGCGTCGGCCGCGAACCACGACTACCTGCGATCGATCGGGGCGGTCCCGGTCGCGTACGGCGACGGGCTGCTCGAGCGGGTCCGCGAAGCCGCTCCGCAGGGCATCGACGCGGTGTTCGACACCGCCGGTCAGGGCGGCCTGCAGGAGTCGATCGAGCTCCGGGGCGGTACCGACCGGATCGTCACGATCGCCGACTTCGCCGCGGGCGAGCTCGGCATCCAGACGTCCGGCGGCGGCACCGCCTCTCCCGAGGAGGTCCG
>DASSDE010000314.1:0-5121 GCA_035697365.1 Kribbella sp.
GTGAGTGATCTGGACGTCGACCGGCTGACCACGGTCATCGAGGACTTCAACACGATCTTCATCCGGCTGCCGTCCGTCCGTCGGCTGAACTTCTCGGCGCTCTCGGTCCTGCACACCCTCGACCGGAACGGTCCGCTGCGCCTCACGGGCCTGCTCGCGACCGAGCAGCTCAAACAGCCCGCGCTCACCAGCCTGGTCGCGAACCTCGAGCAGGACGGCCTGCTCCAGCGCCGCCAGGACCCGAGCGACGGCCGCGCAAGCCTGATCTCGCTGACCCGTACCGGCCGTGACCTCGTACGCTCCCGGCACGCCAACCGGGTTGCGAAGCTCACCGCCCTCGTCGATCGGCTCACCCCCGAGGAGCTCGCCGTTCTCGCCGGCTCCGTGGACGTACTCCATCGCCTGACCGAACTCGCGGAGGACCTCCTGTGATCCCGACGCCCATCGCTGTCCCCGACGAGGTCCTCGACGACCTCCGCGCCCGCCTGCGCGCGACCAAGTGGCCGCGCGACGCCGGCAACGACGACGGCTTCTACGGTGTCCGCCGTACGCGCCTGCAACCGCTCGTCGAGTACTGGGCCGACGGCTTCGACTGGCGGGCCGCCGAGAAGGCCATCAACGCCTACGACCATTACCGCGTGGACGTGGGCGACGTCCCCGTACATTTCCTCCGCCGCCCCGGCGTCGGGCCGAACCCGGTCCCGCTGATCCTCAGCCACGGCTGGCCGTGGACGTTCTGGCACTGGTCGAAGGTGATCGACCGGCTCGCCGACCCGGCCTCGTAAGGCGGCGATCCGGCCGATGCGTTCGACGTGATCGTCCCGTCGCTGCCCGGGTTCGGGTTCTCCACGCCGACCACGCCGGACATGAACTTCTGGAAGATCGCCGACGTCTGGCACGAGCTCATGACCGGCGTCCTCGGGTTCGGAAAGTACGCCGCGGCCGGCTGTGACGTCGGCGCACTGATCAGTGGGCAACTCGCGCACAAGTACGCGGACGAGCTGTACGGGATCCACATCGGATCCGCGCTGAAGCTCACGCTCTTCAACGGGGATCGCGGCTGGGACCTGAGCGGCGGCCACCCGATCCCGGAGGGTCTGCCGCCCGAGATCCACGACCGGATCGTGCACCTCGAACGCCGGTTCGCCGCCCACCTCGCTGCGCACGTCCTGCATCCGAGCACGCTCGGCTACGGACTCGCCGACTCACCCGCCGGCATGCTCGCGTGGATCCTGGAACGCTGGCTGAGCTGGGCGGGGAGCGAGCACGCGTTCACCGACGACGAGCTGCTCACGCACGCGACGATCTTCTGGGCCGGCAACGCGATCGACAGTTCGATCCGTACGTACGCGAACAACAACCGCTACCCGTGGACGCCGTCCCACGACCGTACGCCGATCATCGAGGCCCCGACCGGGATCACGTTCGTCGGCCACGAGGATCCGCCCGGCGTACACACCCCGGAGGAACGGATCCAGAACTTCCTGGCCGGCGACCGCGCCGCCTGGTACAACCACACGAACATCACCGCCCATCCCACCGGCGGCCACTTCATCCCCTGGGAGCTCCCCACCGAGTGGTCCGACGACCTCCAACGCACCTTCCGTCCACTGCGCTAATCGATGGCGACGTACCGGCGTAGGTGCGTGTCGAGCACTGCGCTCGCGGTCGTGGGCGGCAGACCGTCGGGGTCGCTGAGCATCTGCAGGATCAGGCCGTCGACCAGCGCGGCGGTCTCGATCGCCGCGCTTTCCGGAGCGAACTCGCCGACGCTCTCACCGCGTTCCTGCGCGAGCCGGTACGCCGCGGCGCACTGCTCACGCAGACCGGCCAGCAAGGAGTGCTGGTAGCTCGCGAGCGCCGGCGTGACGGCGGCCCGCGCGGCGAAGGCGAGGTAGACGCGGCTCTCGCGCCTGCGCAGATCGTCCATCGGGAGGAACTCCAGCAGCACCTTCCGCACCACTGATCCGACCGGACCCTTCCTGGCGATGCCGGCCGCGCGGGTCGTGATCCGGCCGATGGTGTGCTCGAAGGCGCGCAGGAGCATCTCGTCCTTGGTCCGGAAGTAGTACTGGACGGTTCCGACCGACACCCCGGCCGCGGCCGCGACCTCGCGCATGGTGGCCAGGTCGAGCCCACGCTCCGACGTGATCGTCAGGAACGCCTCGAGAAGCCGGTCCATGGTCGGTTCGGTCATGCGCTCCTCCACAGGTACTCACTATACACTCGTACTATACAGTCGTATGGTCGAAGCATGGTGAACCTGCGCATCCCCGTACCTCCGACGCGCCACTCCGGCCTGGCCGGTCTGCTGCGGTCACGCGCGATCCGTGTCGCTGCCGGTGCCTGGCTGCTCGTCAACGCGGTCCTGATCGCGCTCGCCGGCGGCCATCTCCCGTTCCACGCCTCGTCGTTGGCCGAACCGCCCGCGACCGGGCAGATCCTGCAGACGAACGCGATGTTCCTCGAGGTCTTCCTGTTGATGGGGGTCGTGCAGCTGCTGACGCGGCGCCGAAGCGTCCCGGACATCGCGGAGCGTGCGCCGAACCGCGAGCTCGCCCGGCGCGAGACGTTGCTCATGCTCGCGTACGGCGTGGTTGCGATGGCCGGAGGCTACGTCGTCGGGCATGCGTTCGGCCCGCATGCGTTCGGCTTCCACCTGGACGGGATGATCATCCGTACCGGGCAGGAGGTCGCGCCAACGGAGGCGATCGGCTGGGCCGCCTACAACCTGCTGGCGTACACCGTCGTGCCCTACCTGGTGTTCCGGCGCCGGTACACGAGCGACGAGCTGAGTCTTCACTCGACGAACCGCCGGTGTGACCTGAAGGTCATCGTCGTGATCCTCGTCATCGAGTCGGCCGTGCAACTCTTGCTCAACCCGGCGGTCCTGCGGCTCGACGTACGGCAGTTGCTGCTCGGTGCGCCGTTGACGTTCGTGCTGTCGTTCGCCGGCACCGTGCTGCCCACGATGATCTTCGTCTACAGCATCCTCACGCCGCGCTACCTCAAGCTCACCGGGTCGGTGCCGGCGACCGTGATCCTCGGCGGCGTCACGTACGCGATGCTGCACCTGTTCGACGGCTGGACGAACTTCGTCTCACCGGCCGATGCGGCGCTCTCGGTGCTGTACCTGCTCTTGTTCTACACCGGTCCCGGGATGTTCAAGACGTTCATCACGATCCGTACGGCGAACGCGTGGACCCACGTATGGGCGTACCACGCGATCGCGCCGCACACCCTCGTCGATACGCCGATGTTCGTCAGGATCTTCGGCATTCGGTGAACCAGGCAATTCCCGTCGGGCTGCGGGCAGGATCGCCCGTGGTCCGGCCGATGATCGCCGCTCGAGACGGACCAGGTACTGGCGCAACTGCCGCGCGATCTCGTCGGGGGCGCTCTCGTCGGGCGCGTTGTGGTCGAGGTCCGGAACGATCGTGTACTCCGCCTTCGGCAGCAGGGCCGCGAGCCGCGGGAGTACGCCGGTCACGTACGCGGGCGACTTCACTCCGCCGAGGAACAATGTCGGCGACGTGATCCCGGCGTACCGGCTGCCGTCGGAGTCCAAGCGGGCGATCTCGTCCAGCTCGGCCGGCGTGAGCGGCATCAGGTCGCGCTCCTCACGTCCGAACAGCAACAGAACAGAGATTGCCCAGAGCAACGGAGTCGCCCGGAACGGCAACACCTGGGCGCCTTTCAGGAACGTCGTCATCGCCGAGACGAACCGGTGGTCGTCCACCTGCCGGCGGAACGCGTCCAGCCAGCCGAGATCGAACGACCCGTCGAGACTCACGGCCGGCTCGTACACGATCAACGCGTCGAGCGCCTGCCGCATCCCCACGTGCAACCCGATCAGCCCGCCGTAACTGTGCCCGAACACCACCCGCGACCCAGTGTGCTCAAGCACCCTCAATACGTCGTCGACCTCGGTCTCGACGCTGTACGAAGCATCCCGCGGCAAACTCTCTCCACGCCCGCGCCGCTCCACCACATGCACCGTGTGAGCCCCGGCCAACGCCCGCGCCAACGCCGCATAGTGATGCGCCCGCCGATTCGTCCCCGGGACCACGACCACCCCAGGCCCGGCCCCAAAACTCGAAACCGCGACCCCACCCACCAACTCGCTCCCGCTCACACCCACAGCCTCCATCGCTGCACTGTCACCCGCCTGACACGCGACTGGCACGGTCACCCCACAACACGACAACACCCCCACCCGAACCTTTTGTTCCCGCTGCCCGCCCGCACCAGGCCCAGCAGGAGGCCGCGGACGGCGCGTCGAGCCGGAAACACGGTGGGACGGACAGTCCCGGGCATTCCTACTGCTCGGGCTCTGACGGAGCCTTGCGGGGCATCAAGGTGACGATCGGGACGCTCAGGGCGGTCAGCGCCAGGACTGCGAGGAGGGTGACTTTCAGGGCGTGGTCGAGACCGGTGGCGGCGGCTTGGAAGAAGATCGAGGTGACCGCGGCTGAGCCGATGGCTGAGGAGAGTTGCTGGATGGAGCCGAGGGAGCCGCTGGCGCTGCCGGCTTCGTCGGGTTTCGCGTCGCCGAGGGCGACGGTGGGGATCGTGGTGAAGCAGAGGCCGATGCCGACGCCGATCACGAAGAACGCGGGGGCGAGCGCCCAGAGGGTGACGTTCGTACCGGAGTGAGCGACGAGGGCCAGGACCCAACTGCAGCCGGCGAGGATGATCGAGAGACCGCTGAAGACGAGTCGGCGGCCGAGCTTGGTGACCAGGCCGCCCATCGCGACGACGCCGGCAGCGATCAGGCCCAGAGTGAGCGGCACCAGAGCGAGCGAAGCGTCCCGCGGGCCGACCTGCAGCCCCACCTGCAGGTACAGCGAGAGTACGAAGATCAGGCCGGTGCCGGCTGCGAAGACGACCAGGCCGACGATCATTCCGGACGTGAAGCCCCGGTTCTTCAGGAGCGAGGGGGTGATGAGCGGGTGGGTTGCGGTGCGCTGACGGTACGCGAAGGCCGCGAGGAACAGTACGCCGATGACGATCGAGAGGACCGGGACGGCGCTCCAACCGTGCGTCGACCCCTCGATCAGGCCGTACAGCAGACCGATCATGGTGACCGCCAGCAGCCCGGAACCCCAGCCGTCGACGACC
>DASSDE010000315.1:0-7567 GCA_035697365.1 Kribbella sp.
TCGTTGGTGAGGGCAACCCGGTCCGGCCACGGGGAAGGCTGCACGGTGTAGCGCCGGCCGCCTTGACCCTGTTCGGCCATCGCCTGGTTCGTGTACGCCCAGCCCTCGATCAACGTACGGCGACCGGCCATCCCGCTGACCAGGTAGCCGCGGGCATCGCAGCCAGGCTCGGTCGAACCGGCCGGGCGGCACCAGGTGTTGGTCACCACGACGTCGGTCGGCGCGGAGTTTCGCCCGAGCCACAACGCCGCCGCGGTCTCGTCCGGATACACCCACCAGTGCGCGGACCGGTACGTCGGCGACTTCTCCATGTCGCCGCGGGCAGCGCTCTGCACGAAGGAACTGATCGGTGCGGTCGAGAGCAGCACCAGTACGACGAGCATGCCGCCGCCCGCCTGCCGCAACGTCAGCCGCCAGACCAGCAGCAGGAACAGCGTGATCGCGAGGACCACGAGCAACATCCGAGTGCTGAGCCACAGCTGATGACCGGTGGTGGCGGCCGGGACTCCGCGGGCCCAGACGAGCAGCAGGGCGTACCCGATCGACAGGACGAACGCCGCGACCGCGATCGGTACCGGTCGTCGTGACGCACGGGCGCTGGCTGCCGCGAACCAGCCCGCTCCGGCGAGACTGAACGGCGCCGCGGTGTAGATGAAGTACGACTCGCTCACCGACGGATGGTCGATCAGCAGGTACCCGGCCCAGCCCGCGACCATCGCGCCGACCAGGAACCACGCGATCGGGTCCCTGCGCGCAGCAACCCCGAAGCCCGCCCAGGACATCGCCTGCAACGTCAGCAGCAGCCCGAGCAGCAGGCTCAACGTACCGAGCACCTCGCCGTGCGCCAGCGCTGGAAGGATCAGTCCGCCGGCACCGGGTGGTGTCCTGTCGCCCGTGGCCGCGGAGTACACCGGCAGCGACTTCAGGATCGCCAGGAACTGCAGTCGGGACCCACTGGTGCTGCCGGCCACGGTCAGGAAGGTGATGGCGCCGGCAACGAGCAGCACAGCCGCCGTACCGATCAGACGCCACGGCAGCCGCCGCGTGGTCACCAGGAGGTACAGCGCGGCCACACCAACTGCAGCCACCAGCAGTGGGAGGACTGTCGGCTTTGAGCCGCCGCCGACAACCGCAACCGGCACAATGAGCAGCCAGAGCCGGTGGCTGCCGTCCTTGAACAACAGGTCGATCAGGAAGACCGCGACCACAACAGCCGCGATCATGCCGAACGTCTGGGACGGGCTGAGCAGGCTGACCGGCGCGGCGAGGTTCACACTCGTGTCCACGAGCAGGTACAGCTGCGGCGCGGCCAGTGCGAGTGCCGCGAGTACGCCGGTCCACCAGGTACGGCTGACCGTTCTGGCGAGTGTTGCGCAGACGAGCAGCGCCACGATCAGCCACGGGATGATCCAGAGCCGGAACAGTACGACCAGCGGTGTCAGCCGAGTGACGTCCACAGCTCCGGCCATGTCCGCGTTCGCGAACCAGTGGTACTCGAGCCGTTCCCCCACGACCTGTGGGATCTGCGGCGGCACGTGACGCGTCAACTCCTGCACCATCGACAGGTGGTAGAGCAGGTCCGGGTAGTACGCCTGACCGTGTGGCGGCATCGGGTGGTACGCCATCACGCCGAATGTCGCCGCGCCGATCATCACGGACGCGGACACCGCCAGGCCGACGCTCCACGCGACCGGCAGCGGCTGGGGCTCGGCGATCCGGAAGTGCTGCCGTCCCACAACCGCGAACCCGATCAGCACGAGCGCCGGCCAGACGATCAGCCAGTGTTGCCAACCGAGCGCGGTGAAGATCGCCCAGCCGATCAGTTGCCAGGTCGCACCGACCACCGACCCGAGTCCGAGATCCTCGGCCCAGTTGCCGGTACTGCGCCACGCGGCGCGGAGCAGCAACGTTCCGGGCAGGGCGATCGCGCCGGCGAAGTACACGGCGTACTTGAGCAGCGGCCCAACGCCGACATCACCGAGTGCCCCGAACCCACCGGCCGCCACCAGAATCGGCAACAGCCACGGAAGGAACCGCTTCATCTCTGGTTCGGCGTGCTTTCGTGGGCGGGCTCTTGGTGGCCGTGGTCCTCGAGGCTGTCGTAGCCGACGAGGAACTGCGGGCGTCGCTGACTCGACTGGAACAAACGCGCGACGTACTCCCCGAGCAGGCCCAGGCAGAGCAACTGGATCGCGCCGATCACACTGACCGCGAGCACGGTCGACGTCCAGCCGGGGATGCTCCGGCCGGCCAGCTTGATCACCAGCGCGCCGATCACGAACAGCCCGGACATCGCGCCACCGAGCAGCCCCAGCCAGGTGGCCAGTCGCAGCGGCGCCGCCGAGAACGCGGTCACGCTGTCGAACGCGAGACGGACCATCTTCGAGACGCTGTACTTCGTGGAGCCGGCTGCGCGCTCCGCCCGGACGTACGAGACCTTGGTGCTCGGGAAGCCGAGCCACGGGATCACCAGCCGGAACACCCGGCCGTCGTCGGGCAGCGCGTTCACCGCGTCCACCACCCGCCGGGTGACGAGCCGGAAGTCGGCCGCGTCGAACGGGATCTCCTTGCCGACCAGGCGGCACATCAGGCGGTAGTACAGCCGGGCGGTCGTACGTTTCGCCCAGGAATCACTCGAACGATCGGAGCGGACGCCGTACACGACATCGACATCCTGCTCGCGGACCACCCGCAGGAACTCGGCGATCACCTCGGGCGGATCCTGGAGGTCGGCGTCGATCGTGACGACGTACTGACCGCGCGCCCGCCGGAAGCCGGCCGACTGCGCCGCCTGGTGACCGCTGTTGCGGAGCAACCGGACGACCCGCAGCTGCGGCCAGTCCTTCGCGGCGTCGAGGAGCAGCGCGGAGGTCCGGTCGCGACTGCCGTCGTCGACAACGAGCAGCTCGTAGCTGATCCCCAGACCGTCGAGCAGCGGATGCATCCGCTGGAAGAAGATCGGCAGCACCTCTTCCTCGTCGTACATCGGTACGACGACGGAGAGCTCGGGGTCGATGTCCCGCATCGGCTGCCTTTCCGGGTCCTGTCGGGTCAGAGGATTGAGATTACCGCTCACGGCGAGATCGCAACTGCTCCGGTACGCCGCGGGTCGCCGACGGCGGTCAGGCCGTCCACCGGATCCCACAGCGCGGCCGCGACGCCGCCGAAGTACATCGAGTGCGGCGGCATCGGGCGGGTCGGCAGCGCCGTCGAGCCGGACACCGGCAGGTCGTCCTCGTAGTCGACCACCACGTCCTCGCGGACCCGGACGTGCAGCCGCGGGTGTTCGACCGCCTCGCGCAGCGAGAGCCCACCATGCGTGTGCAGCGCGTACACCTGGGCCAGCGCGGTCGGGATCCGGTCCGATCCCGGCGAACTGATCGCGAGGACGGCGCCGTCGCGTTCCCGGCGCGCGACGCTCGGCGCCATGTTCGAGGTGAGTCGCGTGCCCGGCGCCAGGCTGTGCGGACCGCCGTGCAGCAATTCCTGCTCGCCGAGCGCGTTGTTCAGCCAGATGCCGGTGCCGGGGGTGAGGACGCCGGAGCCGTACCCCGAAGAGACCGTGATCGCGCACGCGTCACCCTCGTCGTCCACGACCGACACCGTCGCCGTACTGGGTGAGCTCAACGCCCGCAGATCGCCGGCCGCGGCCAGGTCGAGAAGCTTCCGGCCTTCCAGCGTGCGTACGTCCTCCTCGTCGAGCTCGGCGAGCCGCTGCCCGAGGACGGCGTGCTGCACCTCGACAAGGCGTTCCAGCTCGAGCTGACTCCAACTGCCGTCGGCCGGTACGCCGTCGAGCAGCGCCAGCATCGCCGCCGCCGCGACTCCGCCGACCGCGGGCGGCGGGTTGGTGGCGAGGCGCCAGCCGTTCTGGTTGATGACCAGTGCCGGACGGACGACGGCCTCGTACGCGGCCAGGTCCTCGGCGGTCAGGATGCCCTCGTTGGCGGCCATGTCGTGGATCAGCAGCTCGGCGAGGGCTCCGGTGTACATTGTCTCGGCGCCGTCGCGGGCGATCAACTCGAGCGCCTCGGCGAGCTCGGGGATCACGATCGTCGTACCGGCCTTGATCACCTCGCCGTCCTCGTCGTGCACGACGCCGTGGCTCGGCCGGTGCCAGCCGAAGATGATCTCGTGGGTGAACCGCAAGTAGTAGCCCGATGTCCGGCTGAGCGCGAAACCGTTCCGCGCGACCTCGATCGCGGGCTGGACGACCTCGTGCCACGGCGCCTTGCCCGACCGGCGATGCGCGAGGTCGAGGGCCTTCATCCCGCCCGGTGTGGCGACCGAGCCGTGGCCTACGGTGGTCGTCGTCCCGCCGCCGTAGTCGGTGGTGACGTCCCAGACGGCGCGGCCGAACCGGTCGATCGGCAGGCCGCGGCCGGGCATCTCCACCCAGCCGTCGATCGTGACCGGGTCGCCGCCGGCCACCTGCAACGTGACGAAACCGCCCGAGGCCGGCGACACCACGCCGATCTCGTTCACCATCGTGACGAGCGTGGCGGCAATCGCGGCGTCCACCGCGTTGCCGCCCTCGGCAGCCACCCGCACGCCGGCATCGGCCGCCGCCACATTCGGCGCGGCGACCGCCACCCGCGGGTGACCCGCACTCATCGTGTGTTCCTGGTCATGGGGCCTCCCGGCCTGGACTGAGGAGCGGAGGGAGCGAAGCGACCGGAGCGACGAGGGAAGGCCGGGAGTAACAGCCCCATGACCACGCCGGCGCCGAAGGCCCGGCCAAAAGGCTAGCCGACCCGTTGGACGGCGTTGAACCGGTCGACGGTGACCTGGACGGCGGCCTGCCGGGCGTCGGCGACCTCGTTCTCCTTGAGGGTCCGGTCCGGCGCGCGGAAGCGCAGCGCGAACGCGAGCGACTTCTTGCCGGCGCCGATCTGCTCACCGGTGTACACGTCGAACAGCCGCACCGACTCCAGCAGTTCGCCGGCGCCCTCGGCCAGCGCCACCTGAACGTCAGCGGCCGGTACGTCGGCGCCGACGATCAGCGCGACGTCCTCCTTGGCCACCGGGTACGACGAGAACGGGTGCGCCGAGATCGACTCCGGGCCCGCCGCGATCAGTGCGTCGAGATCCAGCTCCACCGCACTCGACCGGGCCGGGAGCCCGAACGCCTGGCAAACCTTCGGGTGCAGTTCACCGGCGTACCCGATCGTTCTGCCGTCGACGCTGAGCTCCGCGCACCGGCCGGGGTGCCACGGCGCGAGCTCCGCGTTCGTCACCACCGGCTCGACACCGATCGCGGTCGCGATCAGTCGCGCGATCTGCACCGCGTCGGCCCAGCCCGCGGGACGGCCCTTGCCCCACCAACCAGTCGGGGTCAGCGAGCCGGTCAGCACCACACCGACGTGCAGCGGCTGGTCCGGCAAGGCGTCGTACAGCGCCTGGATCTCGGCGTCGCTCGGCCTGTGCGCGACCGACGGCAGCGGCGCGGGCTTCGGGTCCGGCTTGGGCAGGAAGACCAGGCCGGTCTGGAAGATCGCCAGGTCGTTCGCACCGCGGCCGACGTTGCGCTCGGCGGTCCGCAGCAGGGTCGCGAGCAGGGTGGTCTGCATCGACGGCTCTTCGTCGGAGATCGGGTTGACGAGCTTGACCGTCGTACGGCGGGAGTCGTCGGCCGGGATGCCCATCGCGTCGAAGTCGGCAGCACCCATGAACGGGTAGGACACCACCTCGGTCAGGCCGGCGCCGACCAGCGCGGTCGCCACCTTGCGGCGCCGCTTCTGCGCCACGGTCAGCCCCTGCCCGCCCGGCGCGGACGGCAGGATCGACGGGACGTTGTCGTACCCGAACAGCCGGATGACCTCTTCGGCAAAGTCGTTGGGGTCCCGCAGATCAGGCCGCCACGACGGCGGCGTCACCGTCACCAGATCATCACCAGCCAGGTCGCCGCGGCCAACGCCCGCGGCGCCAACAGCGGCTCCACCTACGCTCGCCGCACCACCGGCACCGTTAGCGTTGGCGGTGGTGGCGGTCGCGGGACCGGCGGGGGCCGGCTTGATGGGCTCTGCGACGATCGCTGCGGCGTGCACGCCGACTGCGAGGGGCGCGGGTGTCGCGTTCGCGACAGCTCGCTCGACCGTGCACCCGACCGACCGCAGATGACGCAGCGTCTCCTCCAGCGTGATGGGCGCGCCCGCGACGCGCGCCGCGTGATCCGCGCGCAGTGTGACGGCGGCCGGGGCCGGGTGGGTGTCGATGACGGTTTCGTCGGGCAGGATCGTGCCGCCGGCGTACTCGGCGAGCAGATCGGCGACCCGCTGCGCGGCGTGCCGCGGCAGGGCCGGGTCGACCTCGCGCTCGAACCGGCGCGACGCCTCCGACGACAGCTTGTGCCGCCGCGACGCCCGCGCGATCACGATCGGGTCGAAGTGCGCGGCCTCGATCACCACGTCGGTGGTCGCGTCCGAGATCTCGGTGGACGCACCACCCATCACCCCGGCGACACCGATCGGGCCGGAGTCATCGGTGATCAGCAGATCCTCGGCGTCCAGCTCGCGGGTCTGGTCGTCGAGCGTCATCAGCTTCTCGCCGGCGCTCGCCCGCCGGACGACGATCTGGCCGGACAGCCCGGCCTTGTCATAGGTGTGGATCGGCTGACCCAGCTCGAGCATCACGTAGTTCGCCACGTCGACACCGACCGAGATCGGCCGCATCCCGGACGCGAGCAGCCGCTTCTGCATCCAGCGCGGCGAGAGCGCCTTCGGGTCGATCCCGGTGACGGTCCGCGTGACGAACGCGCTGCACGCGGCCGCATCGTCGACCCGTACCGGATATCCGTCGGCGCCCGAGCCGGTCAGCGGCAGGTCCGCCGGGTCCTTCAGCGGCAGGCCGTACGCGGTCGCGGTCTCGCGGGCGACACCACGGATCGACAGGCAGTACCCACGATCCGGCGTCACCGCAATGTCGAGAACGTCGTCCTTGAGCGCGAGCAGCTCGATCGCGTCGTCGCCCGGCGTCGCCTCACCCGGCTCCAGTACGACGATGCCGTGCGTACCGTCGTCGCCGAGACCGAGCTCGGAGCTGGAGCAGATCATGCCGTTCGACACGTGGCCGTACGTCTTGCGCGCGGAGATCGCGAACCCGCCCGGCAGTACCGCGCCCGGCAGCACCACGACCACGAGGTCGCCGACCTCGAAGTTGTGCGCACCGCAGACGACCCACTGCGGCTCGTCCTTGCCGATGTCCAGCGAGACCCAGCGGATCGTCTTGCCGTTCTTCTGCGGCTCGTTGTCGTAGGTGAGCACCTTGCCGACGACGAGCGGCCCGGTCAGGTCGGACTCCTCGACGGTCTCCACCTCGAGGCCGGCCCGGATCAGCTGCTCGCCGACCTGGCGGCCGGTGACATCGGCCGGCAGGTCGACGTACTCACGAAGCCATGACAGTGGGACCCGCATCAGATCTCCATCCCGAACTGGCGGCTGAACCGCACGTCACCCTCGACCATGTCCCGCATGTCCTCGACGCCGTTGCGGAACATCAGCGTCCGCTCCAGCCCCATGCCGAACGCGAAACCGGAGTACCGCTCGGTGTCGATGCCGTTGGCCTGCAG
>DASSDE010000316.1:0-2100 GCA_035697365.1 Kribbella sp.
TGATCGGCGGGGAGGTTGGCGGACGCGTTGATCCAGGAGCCGAACGTGTACGTGCTGCCTGGGACGACCGGCACGGTCTGGTACAGATCGCTGAATCCTGTGCAGGTGCAGCGGATCCAGCCGTTGTTGGCGCCTGAGTGCGCGAAGCCCAGCCCACGGTCGACGCCGTTGGCCGCCGTACCCTCGAAGAGCCAGGCCGGCTTGCCGCCGCCCGTGCCCTCGAACCCGCCGTCCGCCAACTGTGACACGAACCGGACACCCAACTCGGACACGGTTGTGTACGAACGCGTCCCGCCTGGTAGACCGATCACCCGGACGCCGTCGGTCTCCTGTGTCGGGAAGGTGATCGTGTACGTGGTGTTCGCACCGGCGGACGCATCGCCCGGGTACGCCGGCGACACCGTCTGCGAGCCAACCTCGACCCACTGCCCGTCACGCTTGACCTGCACCCGCGGCCGCCCGGTGAAGTACCCGCCCTCGGCCGACACCGCGCCGGACGTGAACTCCACGTTGTTCACCTTGTGCCGCGCGGGCCACTCGTACCCCCACCACGACGCGCCCTTCACCTCGTCGTCGAAGTCCGACTCGCTGCCGGTCTTCGCGCCGTCGTTGAGCAACGCGAGACTGCCCGAGTTCGTCGACTTGGAGATCGCGACCGCACCGGTCGCGGGCGCGGCGAGATTGTCAGCCCCCGGAAGGTTCACCGCCGGCGCGTCGGACGACGGCGTGATGACCAGCTTGCGCAGGTTGAAGTTGTAGACCGACGTACCGATCCCACCGCCGCCACACGGGCACACGTTCGCCTGGATGTACATCGTCTTGCCGTCCGGCTGTACGAACTTCGACGGGATCGTGACCCCGTACCCGCCGTACTTCGACGTCGACCACGGATACCCGCCGAAGTCCTTGCTCATGAAGTGCTTCCACGGCCCCCACGGCGTCGGCGACTCGTAGAACTCGAAGGTGTACTCGGTCCAGGACGTGTAGACATATCTCTTCTGCTGCGGGAGATAGGTCACCCCGCCCTGGCTGATCACGCTCAGGTTCGAGGCGTTCGTCCCGTACGTCTGCGCGTACAGCCGTCGCGTGTCGGTCAGTACCGGCAACTTGTCCTGCACGCGCGCCGACCACCCGGACCCGGTGTAGAACTTCCACGCCCCGCGGTCCTGCACCTTGTTCTTGGGCACACGCGCCAGGAACACGCTCTGCGGATCGGCGACCGTGTCGTCGAACGAGTCCCGCCAGTTCCCGTCCAGCCCGTACGCGTACACGTACCCGTCCGGCGCCAGCGCGCCGCCCTTGCCGAAGTCCGCGAACCAGATCGTGGTGAACACATGGTCGGAGAACATCGGCTTCTTCTTGTCCCACGTCCACGTCTTGCCGTGGTCGGTGGACTTCAGGATCGTCGCCGCCGGTACGTCGTTGAAGTCCAGCGCCAGGTCCTGCACAGCGAGGTACATCGTGTCGCCGACGCAGACCATCCCGGTCGGCTTCCGGTTGTAGCCGGCACCGCTCCAGATCTGCCCGACCTGGTCGCCCTTCGAGATCGTTGCCCCGGACAAGTTTCCCGGCGTGCCGTTGATCTCGCTGACCGCGATGTCGGCGAAGTCGCCGTCGACCGAGAAGCCCTTCCCGTCGCCGTTCGCCGCGTACAGCTTGTCGTTGCCGGCCCAGCAGGACGGCCACAGGTCGCCGTCGCTCTTGCTGGGCGTTCCCTTCGACTCGACCTGCGCGGTGCCGACCGGAGTGGACGCGGCAGCGGGCGGCTGCGACTCGGAGGACTGCGCGCCGGAGGACTGGGTGAGCAGTGTCGCCGTTCCGAAGACCAGCGGAAGGACAGCAAGCAAGGCCCCACGCTTCATGTCATGTCCTTTACTTGAGGCCGGTGGTCTTCATCGCGTCGACCAGCCGGCGCTGGCCCGCGACGAACACCACCACGGTCGGGATGGCCGCGATCACCGCAGCCGCGAGAATCAGGTTCCAGGCCGAGGCGTACTGCCCCTGCATGCCCGAGACGCCGAGCTGGATCACCCGCAGGTCCGGGTTCCGGGTGATGGTCAGCGGCCAGAGGAACGCGTTCCAGTTCGCGAGGAAGAACAG
>DASSDE010000317.1:0-3869 GCA_035697365.1 Kribbella sp.
GCAGGACAAGAAGCACCGCGGCCGGGAGCCGATCTCGGCCCGGCTGATGGCCGACCTGTTCAAGACCGCGGGCGCGAACCGGTTGATCTGCGTGGACCTGCACACCTCGCAGATCCAGGGCTTCTTCGACGGCCCGGTGGATCACCTGATGGCGATGCCGATCCTCAGCGAGTACGTCCGGAACAAGTACGGCGACGAGCAGCTGGCCGTGGTGTCGCCGGACGCCGGCCGGATCAAGGTCGCGGAGCAGTGGTCGGCGCGGCTGGACAATGCGCCGCTGGCGTTCATCCACAAGACCCGCGACATCGACCGCCCGAACGAGACCGTCGCGAACCGCGTCGTCGGTGAGGTCAAGGGCCGGGTCTGCATCCTGGTCGACGACATGATCGACACCGCCGGCACGATCACCAAGGCTGCCGACGCGCTGTACGCCGAGGGCGCCGCGGGTGTCGTGATCGCGGCCACCCACGCGATCCTGTCCGGCCCCGCGGTGGACCGGCTGAAGAACTGCCAGGCCACCGAGGTGATCGTCACGAACACGCTGCCGATCGCCGAGGAGCGCCGCTTCGACAAGCTCACCGAGCTGTCGATCGCGCCGCTGATCAGCCGGGCGATCCGGGAGGTCTTCGAGGACGGCTCGGTCACCAGCCTGTTCGACGGCCGGGCCTGAGAGCCGGGCAGATGCGGATCGCGGTCTTCCACCCGGGCGCGATGGGCTCCAAGCTCGCTGGGCAGCTGGTTGCGGCCGGGCACGAGGTGCATTGGGTCCCGGACGGCCGCAGCGAGTCCTCCGGAGCGCGCGCCGACGCGGCCGGCCTGATCGGTACGCCGTTCGAGGACGCGGTCGCCCAGGCCGAGGGCATCCTGTGTTCCTGTGCGCCGCAAGGGGCCGTGGACATCGCCAAGCAGGTCGGCCGGGCCGGCTTCAAGGGCGTGTACGTCGAGGCGAATCCGCTCTCGCCGATGTCGCTGCGGGAGGCGCAGGCCGCCGTACCCGACGCGACGTTCGTCGATGCCGGGGTCGTCGGTCCGCCGCCGGCCGGCGGGCCGAGCCCGACGCACCTGATGCTGTCCGGTACGGCGGCCGACCAGGTCGCCGGGTGGTGGGCCGGTACGGCCGTCACGCCGATGGTGGTCGGCTCCGAGCCAGGAGCAGCCAGCGCGGCCAAGTCGTCGTACGCGCTCTACAACAAGGGCAAGGCGGCGCTTGCCGTACTCGCCTTCCAGCTGGCCGAGAAGCACGGCGTCACCGATGCGCTGGTCGCCCAGCAGACCCGCGCCGACGGAGGCTCCCTCAAGGACCCCGGCCTGCCCGAGCAGCTCCGCTCGGTCGCCTGGCGCTGGGGTCCGGAGTTCGACGAGCTCGCCGAGACCCTCGACAACGCCGGTCTCGAGGGCGACGCGGCCCGTGCCCTCCGCCAGGTCTGGACCAAGCTCACCTGACCCCGTAGTCCTGGAGCACGAACGGCGGCAGCAGGTCGATCAGGCGGGTCATCACGTCCAGCCGGGCGAAGACGTCCGGTACGACGAAGCTCTCGTGGGTCCACGCGATGAACGCGTTGCCCGCGATCTGCCACTCCAGCCCTGGATTGCGCAGTTGGCACTCCATCATCCGCGGGTGCATCACCGCGGAGCCGTACCGGTCGTCCAGGCATTCGACCCGGAACCGCTCGTTGAACTGCTGGTTCTCGAGCTCGAGATCGTTGCCGCGGAACATCCAGCGCAGACCGTCCTCGCGCAGCACCGTGATCGGTGGCAAAGCGACCGGCAGGGTCAGGGCGACCAGATTGACCTGGTGCCTCCGCGCGGCCTTGCCGCCGCCGGTCACGAAGGTGTAATCGAGCACGCACAGTTCGCGACCGTCGTAGACGCCGGCATACGACTCGCCCGGCTCGCCGTCCACGAACAGGTTCGCGGCGACCTGCACCAGCCACGGGTTCGGCGGGATCGGGTACCAGCCGACGGACAGTACCTGCGAGAACCGCCGCAGCTGCCGTGCCCGCGCCCGGCGGGCGGTCCAGACCACCAGCCAGATCAGTCCCGCCACCATCGCCAGCGGGAGCAGGAGACTCAGGACCAGGTACGCCGCGTTCACCCGCGCAACGTACCGAAGCGCGGGTCCGCCAACGGGTCACCGCGCGCACCACGGGACCGGGAGCAAAGTCCCTCGTACCACGGATTTCCTGTCTGGGCGCGCTCGTGGGTAGACTGTTTTGGTTGCCTCGGCGAGGGACGCCCCCCGAGATGTGCAGGGCGCGGCTCCGTGATCGACGCGGTGGTTCGTTGCCTGACGCCTTCTCCGGGGTCAGCAGGCGCCCGCTGAGGCCGCAGCCGAGTTCCATCCAGACAACAGATCACCGCAACGCTTTAGAGGAGTGTCATCTCGTGGCCGAGGTCAAGATCCAAGCCGAAGCGCGCACTGAGTTCGGCAAGGGTGCTGCCCGCCGAATCCGCCGGGACAACAAGGTCCCCGCAGTCCTGTACGGCCACGGCAGTGACCCGGTGCACATCACGCTGCCCGGGCACGACACCATGCTGGCCCTGAAGACCGCCAACGCCCTGCTGATGATCGAGGTCGAGGGCGGCGAGTCCCACCTCGCGCTGCCGAAGCAGGTCCAGCGCGACCCGCTGAAGGGCTTCATCGAGCACGTCGACCTGGTCATCGTCCGCCGCGGCGAGAAGGTTCAGGTCGAGGTCGCGGTGCACCTCGAGGGCGAGGCCGTCTCCGACGCGCTGGTCGTCACCGAGCACGCCTCCGTCCTGGTCGAGGCCGAGGCCACCCACATCCCGGAGAGCATCACGGTCTCCATCGAGGGCCTCGAGATCGGTGCGCAGATCCACGCGTCCGACCTGACCCTGCCGACCGGGTCCACGCTGGCCATCGAGCCGGACACCCTGATCGTGAACGTCACCGCTCAGCCGACCGCCGAGCAGGTCGAGGGCGAGCTCGCCGACGCCGAGGCCGAGGCCGGCATCGAGAAGGACGAGCCGACCGCGGCCGAGGAGCCGGTGGCCGCCGCCGCGGAGTAATCTCTTCGCCGCAGCACCAGAACATCTTCGGGAGGGCCGGGATCCGTGGCGGACGACGTGTGGTTGGTCGTCGGACTGGGGAATCCCGGCCCTTCGTATGCCCGGACCCGGCACAACATCGGGCACCTGGTCGCCGACGAGCTGGCGGCCCGGACCGGCGGGAAGTGGAAGCAGAGCAAGCAGGTCAAGGCCGAGGTGATCGAGACCCGGATCAGCGGGCTGCGGACGGTGCTCGCCAAGCCGCGGGCGTACATGAACTCCTCCGGCGGCCCGGTGTCCGGGCTGCTGAAGTTCTTCAAGCTGGATCCGGCCAACCTGGTCGTCGTGCACGACGAGCTGGACATCGACTTCGGCGTCCTGCGCTGCAAGTTCGGCGGCGGGGACAACGGCCACAACGGGCTGAAATCGGTCCGGAAATCGCTTGGCAGCGGTGAGTACTATCGAGTCCGGTTCGGTGTGGGTCGTCCACCGGGCCGGCAGGCGCCCGCCGACTTCGTCCTCAACGAGTTCTCCGCGGCCGAACGCAAGGATCTTCCGTTCGCCGTCGACCGGACCGCGGACGCCGTCGAGTTCCTGCTCACCGACGGCCTAGAGGCAACCCAAGGGCGGTACAACTCGTGAAACTGAGCGGTCTGGTCGACACCCTGATCACCGATCCGGTGGTGTCCGAGGCCGTTCGTGACGCCCGCGGTGAGAGCGTCACGACCCTCGACCTGAGCGCGCCGACGCCGGTGCGCCCGGTCCTGCTCGCCGCGCTCGCCGCGGCCCAGAACGGCGGCGGCCGGCCGGTGCTCGCCGTCACCGCCACGTTCCGCGAGGCCGAGGAGCTCACCGAGTCC
>DASSDE010000318.1:0-2850 GCA_035697365.1 Kribbella sp.
GAGACCCGCGCCCGGGTGGAGAGCGCGCTCGCCGAGCTCGACTACGTGCCGAACATGAGCGCCCGCGGTCTGCGCAACGGCCGCTCCGGCATGATCGCGCTGGCGCTGCCCGACCTGCTCCGGCCGTACTCGGCAGAGATCGTGCACCTGGTCGTCGAGCTCGCCCACGAGCGCGGGTGGGCGGTGCAGATCGAGCAGACCGCGGCCGAGCCGAAGCGTGAGTTCGAGCTGCTGTCCAAGGCCCGTGCGTACCTTGTCGACGGCCTGATCCTGAACCCGGTGAATCTTGACGACAGCGCGGTGATGTCGGCCGGCCCGCTGCCTCCCGTGGTCCTGATCGGAGACGTCGACCAGGACGTCGTCAGCCAGGTCGCGATCGACAACGTCGCGGCTGCGCGGGACATGACCAACCACCTGCTCAGCCGTGGTTGCCGCCGCATCGCCACGGTCGGTACGCCGGAGGTCCCGCGCGGGTCCAGCGGCGCCGGTGTCCTCGGCGGATCCGCAGAGTCCCCGGGCAGCGCGGCGTCACGACTCCGTACGATCGGCTATCGCGAGGCGCTCGCGGACGCCGGCGTACCGTTCGATCCGGCGCTCGAGATCAGTCTGGACCGGTGGAGCCCGGAGGGCGCTTCGATCGTCGTCGGGAAGTACCTGACCGACCACGACCTGCCGGACGCGTTCTTCTGCTTCACCGACTCGATCGCCTCCGGCGCGCTGTCGGCGCTGTGGAGCGCCGGCATCGACGTACCCCGGCAGACGCTGGTGGCCGGCTTCGACAACATCGGCGAGAGCCAGTTCATGATCCCGCCGCTCACCACGGTCGACTTCGACCGCCGGGTGTTCGCCGGAGCCGCGCTGGATCTGCTCGCCGACCGGATGGCCGACCGAACCGCGCCGGCACGCAGGGTGATCGTTCCGCACCGCGTTGTCGAGCGTGCCAGTACCGCACGATAACGGGCACGATTCCACAAATTCCCACATCTGAGCCTTGTGCGGGTGATTCTAACGATGTAATTTTCGGTCCGCCCCAGAAGGAGACCGAATGAGTGAAGATTTCTCGCGGCGCAGCCTGCTCAAGGCCGTGACCTCGATGGCCGCGCTGGCCGGTGGCGGCGGACTGCTCGCCGGGTGCGCGCCCGGTACGTCGCGTTCGACGGCCGACCTGAGTTACTGGCACCTGCTGACCGGTGGAGACGGGACCGTGATGGCGGGCCTGGTGGACGCCGTCAACGCCGCCGACCTGGGCTTCCACACGACCCAGACCGTGCTGGCCTGGGGCGCGCCGTACTACACGAAGCTCGCCATGGCCTCGGCCGGTGGCCGCGCACCGGACGTCGCGATCATGCATGCGTCCCGGATCGCCGGGTACGCGCCCGGCGGGCTCCTCGAGCCGTGGGACCTGGACCTGCTCGCCGAGGTCGGCGTCCACGAGAGCGACTTCCCGGCCCGCGTCTGGGAGAAGTGCCAGTACGACGGGAAGCTCTACGCGATCGCGCTCGACACGCACCCGTTCGTGCTCTACTACAACACCGAGCACGCCGAGAAGGCCGGTGTCACCGACGCACTGCACTCGCTGAAGACTCCCGAGGAGTTCACCGAGGTCGCGACGAAGCTGCAGCAGACCACCGGCAAGCACGGCCTGTCCTACGGGTACCTCGGCGACGGCGCCCAGATGTGGCGGCTGTTCTACACCTTCTACCGGCAGACCGGCGCGGACATGAAGCTCGTCCCCGGTCAGAAGGCAGAGGTCGACAAGGACGCCGCAGTGCGGGCGCTGACGTTCATCCGCTCGCTGCTCAACGACAAGATCGCGTCCCGCAGCGGTGACGGCGGCACCGCGACCAGCGAGTTCCTGCACGGCGAGAGCGGCATGTTCTTCGGCGGGGTCTGGGAGTTGCCCGTCCTGAAGGACGCGAAGATGCCGGTCGACGCGCTGCCGATCCCGACCTTGTTCGGCACCCAGGCCGCCTACGCGGACTCGCACACGTTCGTGCTGCCGCGGCAGTCGAAGGTCTCGCCGGAGCGCCGCAAGCACGCCTACACGATGGTGGCCGAGATCCTGAAGCGGTCGGCGAAGTGGGCGGCCGGCGGCCACATTCCGGCGTACCAGCCGGTCGCGACCGGGGCCGAGTACCAGGCCCTGAAGCCGCAGTCGAACTACGCGGGTATCCCGGCGTACGTGAACTACGACCCGGACGTGTGGTTCAGCGGCGCCGGTAGCGACTTCCAGAACTACTTCGCCGAGAACGTGCAGAGCGTGTACCTCGGCAGCGGTGACCCAGGCGCCGGGTTCGACGGTTTCGTCGCCCGGCTCAACAAGCTGCTCGATCGTCCGCAGCCGGTGTGAGAGGAGAGAACCAGATGTCGACTGCAATTGACACTCCGCCCGCGGCTACGGCGGAAGCGACGGCTCAGGGCAAGGCCCGGGCCAAGCGCGGCGAGACACTCACCGGCTGGGCCTTCGCGGCACCGTTCGCCGTCCTGTTCGTGCTGTTCCTCGTCGTACCCGCGATCTACGGCCTGTACCTGAGCTTCACCGGCGAGACGCTGACCGGTGCCGGCAGCGGCCTGGTCGGCTTCGCCAACTACGGCGAGGCTCTGACCGACCCGGACATGTGGAAGTCGCTCGGGAACACGCTGTGGTTCACCGTGCTGAGCACGATCCCACTCGTGGTCCTGTCGCTCGCGCTGGCGTTGCTGGTCAATCTCGGCCTGCCCGGCCGCTGGCTGTGGCGGCTGTCGTTCTTCCTGCCGTACCTGCTCGCGTCGACCGTCGTCGTGATGTTCTGGACCTGGATGTACAACCCGACGCTCGGGCTGATCAACGGCGTCCTGGCGAAGTTCGGA
>DASSDE010000319.1:0-4562 GCA_035697365.1 Kribbella sp.
CTACCAGGTCCCGCACCACGCCGAGCTCGCGCTCGCCGTGGTGGTCGGGATCCTCGTGCTCACCACCGATCTCCGGGCGGTGATCGGCTTCTCGTCGTTCGGTGTCCTGCTGTACTACGCGATCGCGAACGCCTCCGCGTTCACGCAGCCGGCCGAGCAGCGCCGCTGGCCGCGCGCGGTGAACGTGATCGGACTGGTCGGCTGCGTCGTGCTCGCGGTGTCGCTGCCCTGGACGTCCGCGATCGTCGCCGCGGCCTTCCTCGCCGCCGGCCTGCTGGTACGGCGCTTCACGACAGGTCGCGCCGGATCCGCCAGAAGCTGAACCCGGTCAGCAACAGCGCCAGCGCCAGGAACAGCCCGAACTCCCGCCACTGCAGCGCCCAGAACTTGTCTGCCGTGAAGTACTTGATGTGCTGCCGGTACCCCTCGTCTGCAAGCCGCTGGAAACAGGCGGCCTGGTCGGCCGGCGACACCGCCGGCTTGCCCGACCCGGGCCCGGGTCCGCCGGGGGCGCACTTGATCGTCCAGCTCGGCAGACTGCTCAGTGCCTTGCCCGATTTGTCAACGGTCCGGTCGTACAGCTTCCACGCTCCCACGGCGTTGCTGGCGACCTCGATCTGTTTCACCGTGGGATTGCTTTCGTCGCCGTTGATCATGAACCCGCGGATGTTGTCCGCCGTCGCGACCACGTACTTGTCGGTCGGTTGCAGCAGATGTGGCCGGATCAAAGACGGAGCCAGGATCTCGACGAGGATCACGACCGCCAGCGTCACGGCCAGTGCCA
Source organism: Kribbella sp. (assembly GCA_035697365.1). Lineage (GTDB taxonomy): Bacteria > Actinomycetota > Actinomycetes > Propionibacteriales > Kribbellaceae > Kribbella. The sequence continues at coordinate 785 of DASSDE010000319.1, forward strand.
CGATCGTCCGGCGTACCACCAGGCCGACCGCAACTCCGAGAGCGAAGGCGAAGGCGGCATACCCTACCGGTACCAGTGCGCGGGAGCCGAACGTGCTCGGGAACATCCGGGGCAGGTAGGAATTCGAGTCCTGGCCTGCGTTCAGTGCGTCGTCGATCGGGGCCGACCACCAGGTCGTCGCGAGGCTCAGCAGCCCGGCCAGCCCAACCGCGGACAGCCCGGTGACGCCGAGCTTGACGGCCAGCCAGCGCCACCGTGAGATGCTCTGGCTCCAGACCAGCCGGTGTGTGCCGGTCTCCAGTTCGCGGGCGATCAGCGGCGCGCCCCAGAAGGCGCCGATCACCGGCGGCACGACGTACGGAAGGACGATCCCGAACTGGTAGAGCAAGGGATTCAGTCGTTCCAGGCCGAGGTTCTTGATGAAGTTGCCGGCCAGCTCGTGGTACTGGTCGAGCAGGCCCGGACCGGTCGCCGCCAGGAAGATCAGCGCGGCCAGAACCACTGTTGCGACGACCAGGAACTGGACGCGGAACTGTCGCCAGGTCAGCCAGATCATCGTTGCACCTCCAGCACCGGGCGCTCGGGCTGGACGTCGCGGCCCATGTAGGCCAGCACGAGGTCCTCGAGCGTGAGTTGGGTGACTGTCCAGGCCGGATCGAGGATCGGCCGGTCGGTCCGGATCAGGTATGTCGACTGCCGGTCGGTGTGGCTCGCGGTCACCACGAACTGGTCCCGCGGCAGGTCCTTCGGGTCGCGCCGCGGACCGACCAGCCGGTAGTGCGTCCCGAGCAGTGTGTCGATCTCGCCGCTGACCTGCACCCGCGAGTCCACGAGCACGATCAGGTAGTCGCAGGCGCGTTCCACGTCGGAGACGAGATGCGACGACAGCAGGACGCTCAGCTCCTGGTCGGCGACCGCCTCCATCAGGTCCTGGAGGAACTCGCGCCGGGCGAGCGGATCGAGCGCGGCCACGGGTTCGTCGAGGATCAGCAGCTCGGGGTGTTTGGCCAGCCCGAGCGTGAGCGCGAGTTGGGCCCGCTGACCGCCGGACAGCCGACCCGCCCGCTGCTTCGGGTCCAGCTTGAGGTGCTGGATCCGTTGCTGGGCCAGGGAATCGTCCCACGCCGGGTTGAGCCGCGCGCCGAGCTTCAGGTGGTCGGCGACACTCAGCCGCGCGTACGTCGGCGTGTCCTGCGCGACGTACCCGACCTTCGCCTGCTGCGCACCGGCCGCGCCCCCGAGCACCTCGACCGTCCCCGCCGACGGCGTGATCATCCCGACCGCCAGATTCAGCAGGGTGCTCTTGCCGGCCCCGTTCGGCCCGACCAGCCCGACGACGTGCCCCGCCGGCACCTCCAACTCACAATCAGTCAGCGCCCAGCGCCGCCCATACCTCTTCCCCAACCCGTGGGCCTGCAGAACGGCGTTCACGCTATGTCCTCCTGAGCGGCGGACCGAAAGGTGGTCAGGAACAGGGCCTCGATGCTCTCCTCGTCGAGGCCTGCCTTGCGGGCTTTTGCCAGCCAGCGGCGCAGGTCCTGGCGGAGCGGGCCGTGGGCGGCGAGCGTGTTGTCCGTGAGCGTGCGGGTCACGAACGTGCCGCGCCCGGGCCGGGCCTGCACGAGGCCCTCGTGCTCGAGTTCGCGGTACGCCTTGAGCACCGTGTTCGGGTTGATCGCCAACGCTGCGACCACGTCCTTCACGGTCGGTAGCTGGTCACCCTCCCGCAGCAGTCCGAGCCGTAATGCGTTCCGGACCTGCTGAACGATCTGCTGGTACGGCGAGACCCCCGAGCGGCCGTCCAGATGGAACTCGATCATCCCTAACCCCATTCATCTAGGTAACTAGCACTATAGATGTATGGAGCAAGCGGACGTCAAGAGCGGATCGCGGCGTACCTCCGCAGCGCCTCGCGCCGCGCCTCGCCGTGGTCGACGACCTGCTCGGGATAGCCGCGGGCTCCGCCTTGTTTCCAGGGCTCGTGCGCGACCTTGCCGTCGAGGTGCCGCAGTTCTGGCACCCAGCGCCGGACGTATGTCCCGTCCGGGTCGAACTTCAGTCCTTGCCCGACCGGGTTGAAGATCCGGAAGTACGGCGCCGCGTCCGCGCCGCAGCCGGCCACCCACTGCCAGTTCAGCGAGTTCGAGGCGAGATCGCCGTCCCGCAGCGAACGCAGGAACCAGCGTGCGCCGTACTTCCAGTGCACATGCAGGTCCTTGACCAGGAACGACGCGACGACCATCCGGACCCGGTTGTGCATGAACCCGGTCTCCGCGAGCTGCCGCATCCCCGCGTCCACGAACGGGAAGCCGGTACGGCCCGCGCACCAGGCATCGAACCGTTCGTCCGGCTCGTCGTACTGCATCTTCTCGAACTCCGGCCGCAGCGGCTTCCATGCGGCATGAGGGTTGCGGGCCAGGAGATCCGCGCAGAACTCGCGCCAGGCCAGTTCGCGGGCGTACGCCTTCGCGCCGTCGCTGCGTTTGCGCCCGAGGTCCGCGAGCATCGTCCGCGGGTGGATCTCGCCCCATTTCAGCGGGATCGACATCCGCGAGGTGCTGTCCAGGTCGGGCCGGTCGCGCTGCTCGTCGTACTCGGCGACGTCGTCGAGGTACTCGTGCCAGTGCCTCAGCACCGCCTGCTCGCCGGCGCCCGGCGCATCGCTTTCCGGCAGCTGCTCACCGTCGGCCTTGACCCAGTCCACGTTCGACGGCGGATCCACCGGCTGCCGCCAGCCGTGCGCCAGCCAGGCTTTGAAGTACGGCGTGAACACCTGGTACGAGCGTCCCTGCTGGTTGCGCACCCGCCCTGGTGCGACGGCGTACGGCGATCCTGTCCTCACCAGCGGACAGTTCAATGAGGCTTCAACTTCTTCGTCGCGTTGCTGTCCGTACGGGCCGTAATCCGCGCTGATGTGCACACTCGAGCCGCCGATCTCGGCCGCGATCGCCGGTACGACGGTGGCCGGATCGCCGCGCCGTACGACGAGTCGCCCGCCCATCGAGGCGGACAGACTGCGTAGCGACGCCGCCAGGTGCTCGCGCCGTGGGTCGCCGGATCGTTCCCAGAGCAACGGATCCAGCACGAACAAGCCCAGAACCCGGCCCGCGGCGGCCGCCTCGAGGAGCGCCGGGTTGTCGCCGAGCCGGAGATCGCGCCGGAACCACATCACTGTCGTCACCATGCTCATCCTCGGCCGGTACCCACGGCAATTGGGTAAGGCTTGCCTGCATAGGTGAGAATGGTTGTCGTGACCGACCTGATCGATACCACCGAGATGTACCTGCGGACCGTCTACGAGCTGGAAGAAGAGGGCATCGTGCCGCTGCGGGCGCGGATCGCCGAGCGGCTGCACCAGTCCGGTCCGACGGTCAGTCAAACGGTGGCGCGGATGGAGCGCGACGGCCTGATCAAGGTGGAGGGCGACCGCCATCTGGAGCTCACCGGTGTCGGCCGCAAGCAGGCCGTCCGGGTGATGCGCAAGCACCGCCTCGCGGAGCGCCTGCTCGTCGACGTGATCGGGCTCGAGTGGGAGGACGTGCACACCGAGGCGTGCCGCTGGGAGCACGTGATGAGCGACGCGGTCGAGCTCCGGCTCCTGCAGCTGCTCGGCAACCCGACCGAATCGCCGTACGGGAACCCGATCCCGGGCCTGGAGGAGCTGCAGAAGGACCACCAGGCCAGCGGCATCGAGGACTTCCGGGTCGGCGTCGAGCCGCTCGGCCAGGTGCTCGACACGGCCACCGGCGAGAGTGTCCGGGTGCTGGTGCGGCGGATC